>CAZXUS010000011.1:0-34102 GCA_964643985.1 uncultured Bdellovibrionales bacterium
ATTTTGAATTGAAAGAAGATTATATAAAAGGTTGACTTAGTATATGAGGGGGAGACATAAAAATCCTTCAGTTCCTCTGCCTTGGCGAGAAGGGCTTTTTAAAAAGAGGAGGAGCGGTAAAATTAAAATTTACCCTTTGTTTTTTCGAGGTTCGACCGCCGTTCCACTGCGGTCGAACCTCTGTTATTTCTAACAAATAATTGAAAATTGATTTTTAAGTTGACTAGGAAAAAAGATTTATTTAATATAAACTAATGAAAGGATTGTTTTACTTATTGAAAATTAATAAATAACTGAAATAAAATGGCAAAGGAAATTAAATTCAAAGAAGATGCTCGAAAAAGAATTATGGGTGGGATTGATAAAGTGGCGGATACGGTTAAGGTGACCTTGGGGCCAAAAGGGCGAAATGTGATTTTGGAAAAAAGTTTTGGAGCGCCAGTGATTACTAATGACGGAGTGAGTATCGCTAAGGAAATTGAGTTGGAAGATAAATACGAAAACATTGGAGCAGAAATGGCCAAAGAGGTGGCTAGTAAAACTAATGAAATGGCTGGAGACGGAACGACTACGGCGACGATTTTGGTTCAAGCGGTGGCGCAAAAAGGAGCTCGAATGGTTTCGAAGGGAGTTAACGTGATTGATCTGAAAAACTTTTTGTTAAAACATACTAATCAGATTATAAAAAATATTCAAAGTGAAGATACTTCCTATCAAATTGTGGGGAATTCTATTGAGCAGGTGGCGACTATTTCGGCGCAAGATGCTGAAATTGGAAAAATGATTGCGCAAGTTATTAAGGAGATTGGGAAAGATGGTGTGATCAGTGTTGAAGATTCGCAGACTTTTGAATTGGAAAAAGAAATTGTGAAAGGAATGAATTTTGATAGAGGGTATATTTCACCTTATATGGTGACTAATTCAGAAAAAATGGAAGCTGAATTGAAGAATCCTTACATTTTGATTACCGATAAAAAAATCTCAACTGGAGCGGATATTTTGCCAATTTTAGAAAAAATATCTGGAAGTGGACATAAAGAATTTATGATTATTGCCGATGACGTCGATGGAGAAGCTTTGACGACTTTGGTGGTGAATAAATTGCGAGGGGCTTTGAATGTTTTGGCGGTGAAGGCGCCTGGCTTCGGGGATAATCAAAAAGCGATGTTGGAGGATTTGGCGATTTTGACCGGAGGAAAAGTTATTACCGAAGAGACTGGAATGAAATTGGAAGAAGTCGAACTGGATGATTTAGGGAAAGCTACTAAAATAATTGCTAGTAAAGACAATACAACTTTAGTGGGAGGACAGGGCAAGAAAAGTGATTTGGATAAGCGAGTGAAGTTTATTCAAAATACAATCGAAAAAGCCGATGATTATGATAAGAAAAATTTGAAAGAGCGAATGGCCAAATTGGTGGGTGGAGTAGCAGTGATTAAGGTGGGAGCGGCAACAGAGGTGGAGCAAAAAGAAAAACAACATCGAGTGGAAGATGCGGTAGAAGCGACGAAAGCAGCTATCGAAGCGGGAATCGTGCCAGGGGGTGGAATTTCTTTGTTGAATGAAGCTACTAAATTGCGAGATTATAAGGAACAAGCAGGGGAAAAATTGAGCGTTGAGGAGAATTCAGCTTTGAACGTTTTGATTGAAGCTTTGAGTGAGCCAATTCGACAAATTGCGCGAAATGCTGGAATTTCTGAGGATTTGGTAATTAACAATGTCTTGGGAAGTCAAAATGCTTATGAAAAAAAAGTTTTGAAGAGTGGGAAATTGGTGGTTAGCAAATTGCGAAGTCGAAAACAAATTAATTTTAATATGGGTTATGATGCGGCTTTGGACATTTATGTTGATATGATTGACGCTGGAATTATTGATCCAGTTAAGGTTGTGACATCAGCTTTGCGAAATAGTGTTTCAACGGCGGCGATGCTTTTGACTACGGAGGCAGCAGTGATAGAAATTCCTAAAGAAAAAGAGGAGCCAATGGGTGGAGCAGGAATGCCAGGAATGGGTGGAATGCCAGGGATGGGGATGTAGTTGATAAATTTTGGAATTTTTATCTTGGCGAAGCTTTGGTGAGATGGGTAAATTATTTCAAAGGTCAAATTAAATTTAAATGATTAAATAATCCGTTTACTTGGGTAGGCGGATTTTTTAATTTTTGCCGGAGTTTATTTTGGAGTAGTCAGGGATGGGAATGATATATTGTAAAAAGAATGATAATAGAAGGAACTGGATTCCCGCATTCGTGAGAATGACAAAGGAGAAAACCCCCTTAATCCCTCCGCCTCGGCAAGCGACGCGAGACGGACCTTTAAAAAGTGGGAGGCATAAAAACCCCCTCGGTCCCCCCTTTGGGAAAGGGGGAGGTCCGGTGGCGGTAATTAAATTTGTCCAGTTAAATATAGTAAAGTTCTAATTTAAACTTCGTTTAAATTATTCAACGGGGTAAATAAGGTTGGAAAGTGAAAGGACTGGATTCTCGAATGAGTCAGGAATGATAAAGTGGAGAGTTGAAATTTCAGCGGTTCGACCGCTATAGGCACAGAGGTCGAATTGCTGAGAATTTCTCGTGGAAATTTTTAATTTTAGTTTTGAATTGTCTGGATTCCCGCCTACGCGGGAATGACAAAGATGAAAACGGGAATGACAACGAGATTAGTATCTGTTTTGTCTTTTTGTTTCGTTGGCAGGTGGGTGTAGGAAGGATAATGAAGATAGGAATGATAAGAATTGGTTGAATACTCTTGCTTTGAAGGGTGTCTTTGATTATAATAATACTTAGATTTTATTTAAAGTTTTTGAGGAGAGGTATTCTTTGATAACAATTTTTTATAGTTTCTCCACGGTTCAACCCTGGTAATTTCTTAGGTTGAACCGTGGGGAAATTAGTAGATAAAAAATTTATAAATGAATGAAAAGGAGGGGAAGTATGAAAAAATGGAGAAAGGTTATTTTTTTGTGGAAATTATTGGGGTGGGTTTATTTTATAGATACACATGATTCTCCTAATAGTAATTGGGGTAGTGTTCATAGGTTGCGCTATCATTGGACCTTTTTTTTCGCTTCCTTGGTGGCACAGTGTTTATGCGGGGTTTCTTTATTTAATATTTGGATTGACTATTCATTTTATCAAAAAGCGTTTTTCCAAAAGTTCTTTTTTAGAGAGTTGAAATTTAAAAAATATTTTATAAAGGCGGTGTTCGAGGAACAGTGCCTTTTTGTTTTGGGTTTTTTGGGTGGAATTTAATTTTATTTGGTAAACTGGATTTTTGCCTGCCTTCGCTAAAGTTTAAGCGAGGTCCGCCTCGGCAAACTCTCCACGGCGAGGAGACGGGCGAGCCTGCGCGGGAATGACAAGAAAAAAATAATAGCTAGATAAACTGGATTCCCGCCTCCGCGGGAATGACAGAGTACGAAGAGAATGACAAAATGGTAGTAGCTCTCGATTTTTTGTTGGAGTTTATTTTCGAGTGATTGAGGCAAAGGAAAAAAGGTTGGATTACAGTCTTTTTCTCTTGTCGTTAGGTGGGTGTGGAAATGATAAGGAAGTTGTTTATAAAAATAACAAAAGAAGAAGGACTGGATTTTCGCCTTCGCGGGAATGACAAAGTGTATTGGGAGTGATGGGGTGCGGTGGAAATGATAATATTAATTAGGATTTTTGGGAAAAGCACCTTAGGTTTTGTATCTTTTATGAATTTTTGGGAAAAATCTGTTGACAGAATCGATAGAGTATGCTTAAATTTAGTTTCAATAGAAAATCTTTTTAAATGATTTTCTTTGAGTGTATCCTTGAAAATTTAACTGTAGGCAATTTCTTTTGGAGATTGTTTGCGAAATCGTAAAAAGAGGAGGTGCAATATGTACAAAGATTTTTTTTCGGGTGGAAACATCCCTAAGAGTTCGAGAGAAAAAAATATTTTTGATTCCCAAATGCCCATGCCCAGGTCCAAAAGACCTATTGGCGAGGGTTAGCAGTTTGCTTGGGTGAAGCTGATTTGATCATCAGGTGTTCGCCCTGCGATCAACCTCTCCCAGATAGAGGGGAATGTAACGACCTAAATTTTTCCATCCCGCAGTGGGATTCCGGTTGAGTTGGGTCATTGATAGAGTTGGGTTGACTTAAAAGGAGGTGGTTTTATGCTCATTATAATGGATTATTTTATGATGAGGGGTAAAACTTGATCCTTTGATCAAGCATTAAAATTTGTTGGGTTTTGTTTAGTCTGATTTGTGAGCGGACTGGATCAGGTTTAGATTTAGAAGTTTGTTATTTTTTTATTCCAATTTGGTTTTCTGCGGAAAAATCATTTTGGGGTTGGTGAATGACGTTTCGTTTGCCTTGGGAGTTTGATAATTTCGAGTGGGTTTTAAAAGTGTTCCTGCTTGAAGTTTACTGGACGCCGTGTCCAGAGAAAATCCAGAGTTTTCTTCTATGGAAAATTTTGGTCAAGTGAATTATGCTTGGAAAGAAGAGAGGGGTTTTGGACATTGATCTGAAACCCCTTTTTATTTTGGGGAGATTGTTGAGGGGGGGGTGTGTTTTGGGTGAGGTTGAGCGCAAGCGAAGCTTGCGCGGGTGATGGCGGAGGGAAGTTTTAGAAATGGGGAGGGTTGTTTGTGAGTGAGGTTGTTTAAAAATTAGGAAATTGAAAATTGAAAATTGTTTGGAAATTGGTGAATTAAAACATCGAAAATTGTTTGGAAATTAGAGATTAGAAATTTGATGAGTTTGGATTATGATTGGAGTTTATTAGTGGGGTGCTGGGAATGAGAATGGCAGAGTATTAATCTTCAGTCCCTCCGCCTCGGCAAGCGACGCGAGACGGGCCTTTAAAAAGGGGGAGAAGCGGTAATTAAGTTTGTAGGGTTAGGAAATTTGCCCCAGTTAAATAATTCGAAATTTGTTTTAAATTAGAGTAAAGCTCTATTTAACGGGGTGAATAAAGTTTGAAAGAGACCGGATTCTTGTCGGAGTTTATCTTCGTGGAGACGGGGACGGGAATGACATAATAAAAGTGGAAATCAGTTAGAGTTTTGGTTCTAGGAGTAAGAAGTAATAAAAGAATAGATTTTTTAAAATAGGCTGGATTTCCGTCTCCGCGGGAATGACAAGCGGGACGCGGGAATGATAGAGCGGGGATGAGATAGGGAGAGTATGGTTTGGTTGTCAGGTGGTGGGAATTGAAGTATAATAAAAAGGTATAAATTAATTCTAGTTTATGTTGAGTCTCGAAGAATTATTAGCGGTGAGGAACAAGCCTTATGATAAGAAGCGGGCAGCTTTTATTTCGAAGGCTTATTATTTTGCTCAAAAAGCGCATAAAGGACAAAAACGGATGACGGGGGAGCCTTATTTTGTGCATTCGATTGAAACGGCTAAGACTTTGATAAAAATGGGGTTGGGGTCAAATAGTGTCTCGGCGGCTTTGTTGCATGATGTGCCGGAGGATACGGAGGTGACAGAGGAGGAGGTCAAAAAGGAATTTGGGAAAGACGTGGCTTTTATTGTTGCAGGGGTGACAAAGGTTGGGCAGATTCGATTGCGAGGGGCGACGGATGAGGTTTATTTGGAGAATTTGCGAAAAATGTTTTTGGCGATGGCGGCTGATATTCGGGTAGTTTTGATAAAAATTGCGGATCGATTGGATAATATGAAGACTTTGTATGTGCATCCGCGGGAGAAGCAAATTAGTATTGCTAATGAGACGATGGAGGTTTTTGTGCCGATTGCTAATCGTTTGGGGGTCGGAGAAATTAAAAATCAATTGGAAGATTTTGCGTTTAAATATTTAGAACCAGAAAAATATGAGGATACGGTAAGGCGTTCGGAAGAGGCTTTGAGTGTTCGGGCTAAATATACGAAAAGGGCGATTAGCGAGTTGAATAAAGCTTTGAAGTCGGAAAAAATTGAAATTTTGAATATTGTTGGGCGGGCTAAGCATTATTATCGATTTTATCAAAAGTTGATGAAGCATAATATGCAGGTGGAGGAGGTTTATGATTTGGCGGCGATTCGGATTATTGTGCCGACTGTGGAGGATTGTTATCGGGTTTTGGGGATTGTTCACAAGCGATATAAGCCGATGATTGGTCGGATTAAGGATTATATTTCGCTTCCTAAGCCGAATGGTTATCGGTCTTTGCATACGACGATTTTTGGGCCAGAGGGGAAAATTTTAGAAGTTCAAATTAGGACGCGGAAGATGGATTATGAGTCTGAGTATGGGATTGCGGCGCATTGGATTTATTCAGGAAAGCGGACTATTAAAGATGTGTTATTTAGAAAAAAAAGTGAAGAATTAGAAAGGCAATTAGATTGGGTTAGGCAATTGCGAGCTTGGCATGAAGAAACGGGTGGATTGTCGGACGAGTTTTGGGCTTCGTTGAAAATTGATTTTTTAAAGAATCATATTTTTGCTTTTACACCTTCGGGCGATGTTATTGATTTGCCTGAAGGGGCGACTCCGGTTGATTTTGCTTATGCTATTCATAGCGAAATAGGGAATACTTTGAGTGGGGCAAAAATTAATAAGAAAATTATATCACTTGATTATGTGATTAAAAATGGAGAAGTTGTGGAATTGATGACAGAGAAAAATAAAAAAGCTCCTAATAAGGATTGGTTGAAGTTTGCAAAGACTACACATGCTAAGTCGAAAATAAAGCAAGCGTTAAGGAAAAATAGGATAAATTTTTAGCTTAGAGATGTTTCTGGGTTGAGAAGTTTTCGTTGACAAAGGCTTATTTATATGTAAGAATTGAAAAGCGTTCGTAGAATAAATTATTTGAAATTGTTCTATTTTATCGCGGGGTGGAGCAGTCTGGCAGCTCATCTGGCTCATAACCAGAAGGTCATCGGTTCAAATCCGATCCCCGCCACATTTCATAATTGGAGTTGGCTGATTACTCAGCTCCATTTTTTTGTATCGTATTAATTTATTTTTTTAAGTGAATATTTTTGGATTTTTGATTGGGCGTAGTTCTGTTGTGAAAATTTATTTAATTAGAAGTTATAGAAGGCGGGGTAGCTTAGCTGGTTAAAGCGCGGGACTCATAAGCCCGAGATCGGTGAGTTCAAATCTCCCTCCCGCTACATTGTTTGAAAGTAAAATCTTACTTTAAAAATGAAAAAACAAAAAATAGGTATTGATATTAGAAGTATTGGGCAAAAAAGGACTGGTGATGAGAACTATACTTTGAATTTAGTTCGAGAGACTTTAAAAATTGATAATAAAAATCAATATTTTCTTTTAATTGATACTCAAGAGACTAAAGAGATTAGAAAAAAAATTCTTTTTAGACTGAAAAATAAAAATGTTAAAATTGTCACTGTTTTGCCTAAATCAAAAATACTTTGGACTTTTTTTGCATTACCAAGAATGGTTAAAAAATTAGATTTAGATGTGCTTCATGTTCAATATATCACTCCACTTTGGTTACCGAAAAAAGTAAAATTAATAACAACTATCGCTGATGTTTCTTTTAAAGCGTATCCAGAGTTTATAAATAAAATCGATTTATTCTTTTTAAATATTTTAATTCCAATGTCTCTTTGGAAAGCTGATAAGATAATAGCTGTTTCGAATTTTACTAAAAATGAAATTATAAAATACTACGGAATTAATTTCAATAAAATTATTACAATTCATAATGGAAAAGGCGGAGAGGCTTTTTTTTCCAAAAAAAATAAAAATAAAAAGCAACTTTTAGAAAAACTAGGAATTAAAAAACCTTACTTATTTTATGTTGGGACTCATCAACCTCGAAAAGATATACCAACTTTGATTGAGGCTTTTTTGGACTTAAAGGTTCAGCATCTTCAGGAAAATCGAATCAAAAATCTTCAATTGGTGATTGGGGGAAAAATGAAAGCTCACAACTATGATCCTCGAATTGATGAAGTTATAGAAAGTGCCAAAAAAAATCCTAGCCAAGAAAAATTTCTTAAGGATTTGATTTTTACAGGTTATGTAAGGGATGAGGATTTACCTGTTTTGCACAGAAATGCTGAAATTTTTGTATTTCCTTCTTTATATGAAGGATTTGGATTACCTATCTTAGAGGCTATGATTTCCGAGACCCCAGTTATTTGTAGTAGAATTGAGTGTTCACAAGAGGTCGCTGGTAATGCTTCAGCTTTTTATAAACCTGGTGATAAAAAAGATTTGCAGAAAGTGTTATTGAAAGTTATAATGAATTCAAAAGTTATAATAAAAATGATAGAAAAAGGTTTAAAAAATTCAGAGAAATATTCTTGGAAAAAAACTGCTCAAAAAACTTTGCAATTATTTTCTAGAAAATAAAGTGTAATTCGTTTTTTTGTTTTTTTGTGATATCATTTTAGGGTTGTAATCTAATGATTTTTTAAATAGTTTTAAGTTGAAAATTAAAATGGTAATTAATAAAAATAAAAGCAAGGAAAATAATTTTTTTTCAAAAGGTAAGGCTGAAAAAAAGGATTTGACTTCAGATGTTAAATCTCGTATATCATTGAAAAAGAAAATATTTTTAACAATTTTAATATTACTAGTGGTTTTTCTACTAGGTGGCTGTTTTTTCGTTTATAAAACTGGCTATATCGTCAATAAAATATCCGAATCAGATAATTCAGCTTTGAGTAGCGTTTTTGGGGTTTTGCCGATGATTGGGAAAAAGCAAGAGGTTAGACAGGACGATCAAG
This sequence comes from uncultured Bdellovibrionales bacterium, assembly GCA_964643985.1. Classification (GTDB taxonomy): domain Bacteria; phylum Patescibacteriota; class Minisyncoccia; order Moranbacterales; family DUUL01; genus UBA2773. Next base: position 8,687 of record CAZXUS010000011.1, read on the forward strand.
GAAGGACTAACGTTCTTTTGCTTGGAATGCGGGGTGAAAATATGCCCGGAGGAGGTCTTTTGGCAGATACGATAATAGTAGCTTCTTTAAAATTAGATCCAACCGAGGGTGGCAACGATGATAAAATTAGTTTAATTTCAATTCCTCGAGATCTTTATGTTAAAATGCCGAATACCAATCAGCATGAAAAAATAAACGCAGCTTATTATCATGGAGAAGAAAAGTCTAACACAACCGGATTAAGCGATATGAAAGCTATTATTTCCGAGGTGACTGGCTTGGAAATTCATTATTCTGTAGCATTGAATTTCAATGGCTTCAAACAACTAGTCGATGTAGTCGGCGGTGTTGAGATTGAATTAAAAGCGCCCTTTTTGGAGTCTGTTCAATTTCACGAGATGAGAGTTTGCAATGGAGATACCGGAGGCGTTTTTACTGTTGATGCAGGAGAATTTGAATACAAAAAAGACGAAAGAGAAAAAATCGTAGCGAGTTATCCTCTTTGTTATAATTCAAATGAGGAATGTGGAGGAATTTTTTCCTTACCTGCCGGAAAGCAGATATTAAACGGAGAGAAAGCCCTTTGCTATGTTCGTTCTAGGGCAACTTCAAGCGATTTTGACCGAGCCAAAAGACAACAATTGGTTCTAAAAAAACTCAAAGATAGACTAATTTCGATGGATACTTTTTCTGATTTTTTTAAGTTGAATAATATTTTAAATGCCATCGGAGATAACGTTAAAACTGATATGAATTCTAGCGATATGAAAAAATTCTTTGAAAAATACATGGGAATTCAAGACGCTACAATCTATCAAAGAGTTCTAGAGAGTTCGGATGAAGGCTTTCTGAAAGTTCCAGAAGATTCACCTGAAGAAGTGGGGTATATTTTAATCCCTCAAGTTGGTCAGGACAATTATAGCGAAATTCACAATGTTGTCGAAAATATTTTTAGTCTGCCTGCACAAAGCGATATAAACCCAGTTAATCAATAGTGTAAATCTCAAAAAGTAGAAGCAGAAAAAGATAGCAAAAAAGCCGAAAAAAGATTGACTAAAAAATTAGTTTTACTTCAATGAAAAAACCAAATTTATCAATTTTGATAACATCCTATAAAAATGCTTCATTGCTAAGACTTTGCATTGAATCTTTCCAAAAAACTCTCAAAAAAATAGATTATGAAATTATTGTTGCTGATAGTGAAACCACTGAGGAAATTGGAGATTTAATGCGAGAAAAATTTCCTGAAATTTCATTCATTTTGAATAAAAAAAACGTTGGATTTGGGATTTTGGTAAATCAATTGCTGGCAAAAGCACAAGGAAAATTTAATTTTTTAGTCAATGCTGATATAATAATCAAGGATAATGCAGTTGAGAAGTTGATGAATTGCTTGAAAAAGGACGAAAAAATCGGAGTTATAGGACCGCGTTTAATCAATTTTGATAATTCTATTCAGCCTTCCTTTTTTAAATTTTACAAAATAACAACCGTAATTTATCGCAGGACTTTTTTAAAAAAACTTCCTTGGGCAAAAAAAGAGCTAGAACAATTTCTAATGAAGAATGTCAAGAAAAACAGACTTTTTGAGGCAGATTGGTTGATGGGGTCAGCTTTAATGTTCAGAGCGACTACTGCTAAAAAAATCGGGCCTTGGGACAACAGATTTTTTATGTATTTTGAAGATGTTGATTGGTGTTGGCGAATATGGGAGAATGGTTTTAAGGTTGTTCATAATCCTTTAGTTAAAGTATATCATTACCATGGTAAGCAAAGTGCTAATAAAGGAATTCTAAGAGCCATCCTTTTTAATAAATACGCTAGAATTCACATTCAAAGTGCGATAAAATTTTTCTGGAAGCACAAAACCTTAGGATGGAAATTGCCTTATTAGTTAAAAATTAATATGGATAAAAAAACTTCTGATGAAGATATCAGTAAGAGACCAATTGTGAAAAATTTTAATGGAACAAAGCAAAAAGTTTTTAAAAATATTTTTCAAAAGAATTATAGTTTTTTTTGGTTGGTTTTTATCGGAATTTTATTTTTCTATAGTGGTTTAGCTTGGGGAAAAAAACAAAATAACTCAGAAAATAGTCCGATTGAAAATTTAACTAGTTTTGTCGAAGAACTTTCCAGTCCTAGTCGCTTATTGAAAAATACCGACAAAAATCAATCAGGTCAAATCGACTTCGATATTTTTTGGAAGGTTTGGGATAAACTTGAAAAAAAATATGTTAATAATGAAAATCTAGATTCTCAGGAAATGGTCTACGGTGCTATCAAGGGAATGGTGAAAGCGGTTGGCGATCCTTATACTAGCTATATGGACCCAGAAGAGGCGGAATCTTTTGCCAGCGATATGGAGGGTAGCTTCCAAGGGATTGGAGCGGAACTAGGAGTGCGAGACAATATTTTAACTGTCATTGCCCCAATCAGTGGAATGCCGGCTGAAAAAGCAGGTTTAAAAGCAAGCGATAGAATTATCAAAATTGACGATGAAATGTCCGCTGATATCACAATCGACGAAGCGGTCAAAAAAATCAGAGGACCAAAAGGCACCGAAGTTCGCTTAACCGTCATTAGCGTTGAAGCAGTTGACACCAAAGAAATCAAAATTATTCGAGATACTATCGATTTAAAAAGTGTTGAATATGAACAAAAATGGGGAAACATTGCCTATATTCGAATATCTAGTTTTACTGAAGACACCGCCAACGAATTTAATAAAGAAATAACCAAAGTCATCGCTGATAATAGTAAGGGCATTGTAATTGATCTTAGAAACAACCCTGGTGGATTTCTCAACGTAGCAGTGGAAATAGCTTCTCGATTTGTTCCTCGAGGTAGCATTGTCGTTCAAGAACAACATCAAGACGGCAGTATTGATAATTTCAAATCTATCGGCGGAAATGTTTTTTCTGAAATTCCGGTAGTTGTTTTAATCAACGGAGGAAGTGCCAGTGCTTCGGAAATTTTGGCAGGAGCGCTAAGAGATGTCAACAAAAACAAGTTAATAGGTCAGAAAAGTTTTGGAAAAGGTTCTGTTCAACAAGTAGAAAGTTTTTCTGATGGATCAAGCTTGAAAGTGACTATCGCCAAATGGCTGACTCCGTCTGGACAATCTATTAATGAAACTGGGTTAGAAGCTGACATCGAAATAGAAATTACTGATGAAAATATTAAAAATAAGTGGGATCCACAACTGAACGGGGCTTTAGAAGAGATAGTCAAACAAATCAAAGAAAAAAAATAAGATTTATATATTTGGTACATTTCTTTGCTGTGCCAGCCGTAGCTTTAGCGAAGGTTGGTTGGATTTTCCGCCACTCGCTCGAGGTACCATTAAGTACCTCTCTTTCGTTGCTCAAATCTGCTCTTGCCTCGCCGTAGCTTTAGCGAAGGTTGGTCAAATTACACCAAAATTTGCGAGGCTGAATGATTCTAATTTTAATTTTAATTAATCTGTCATTCTCGCGGAGGTTCGCCTCGCTTAAGCTTAGGCGGAGCGGGTGGGAATCTAGTAATTCAGATTTTAAAATTTAAATTAGTATAAGCAAATCGCAATCTTAATTTGTGATTTTTTAAATGATATGCAAAAAAAGAAAGTTGTCACGATTGGAGGGGGAACAGGAAGTTATACAGTTTTAAGCGGACTGAAAAAATACAACCTTGATATCACTGCTATCGTTTCTATGGCCGACGATGGTGGTTCTACTGGACGACTCAGAGATGAATTGGGAGTTTTACCTCCGGGGGATATTCGGCAATGTCTGGTGGCTCTGAGCAAAGAATCCAAAATTCTTCGAGATTTATTTAATTATCGTTTTGAATCAGGACAACTGAAAGGTCATAGTCTAGGAAATCTTTTTCTTTCGGCTTCCGAGAAAATGACCGGCAGTTTTTCTGACGGAATTAAAAACGTAGAAAAAATTCTTAATATCAAAGGCCATGTTTTGCCTGTGACGAACGATGACGTCAGCCTTCATATTCAGCTTTCTAATAATAAAATTTTAAAAGGTCAAAACGAAATTAACCACAACCATGATCTTCAAGAAAAAAAGATTAAAAAAATATATCTTGAGCCAAAAGCCAATCCCAATCCAGAAGCGCTTAAAAAAATAAAAGAAGCCGATTTAATCATAATCGGTCCAGGAAATCATTATTGTAGCGTTATTCCCAATTTAATTGTGGAAGGTATTCCAGAAGCTATTTCAAAAAGTCAGGCCAAAGTTGTTTACATTTGCAATTTAGTCAATAAAAAAGGGCATACTGAAAATTTTAGACTTCAAAATTATGTCGATTCAATCAACGGTTTTTTTGAAAAACCTCGAATCGATTTGGTTATTTATAATAAAACGAAACCTTCCAAAGAACTTTGCAAAAAATATGAAGTTCAAGGAGAAGCGTTAATTAAATCAAAAGAGAATAGCAAAAATAAAAATTATCAAATTAAAAAAGTTGATGTGCTTAGCAAAGTTGAAGCAACCTACAGCAAGGCCGATTCGATTTCAGAAATTCGTTCTTTAATTCGGCATGATTCGGATAAGTTGGCGGAGGAAATACTTAAATTAATTAGCAATTAGTAATAAGTAATTAGTAATATAAAAAACCGCGAAAGCGGTTTTATCTAGTGTGTGCCTGGCAGGACTTGAACCCACAACCTCCTGGTCCGAAGCCAGGCGCTCTATCCAGTTGAGCTACAAGCACATAAATGTGTGCAATAATTTTAAAGAAAATGTTTGATTGAAAAAGCTTTTCCTGATCCTGATTTTAAATATTTTTCAAACAGAAAGGCTTTTTCTTTGTCTTTAAACGCGATGTAATTTATCAAGTCAATTGGTAATCTGGCTTTGGTTGATTTAACGTAGCCGTTATGGTGATGTCTTAATCTTACCTTTAAATCATTCGTACATCTAATATACGTTTTTTTATCTGAGCATTTTAAAATATATACATAATGCATAGATTTTTAAATAATTTTTTGTGGACCGTGTCCACCGTAGCTTCGCAAAAGAATGTTTATTATAATCTAACAATCTCTTCTTGTCTCAACTGTCGAATACAATCTCAGCATAGCGAAGGTGGACGCTACAGGATTCGAACCTGTGACCCTCTGCGTGTAAAGCAGATGCTCTAACCAGCTGAGCTAAGCGTCCATAACAGATAGATTTTACTATAATTTTGAAAAGGAATCAAGACTATTGTTCAAGAGGTGTGGCAAATGTATGTTCCTAAAACACAGCGCTGTCGACAATTTACAATAAATGTGCTATATTCAGGTGTTAAAACAAAAAAGCACATTATTAATCAAGGGAGAAAAGAAAATGGCAGAACTAAAAACATCTTTTTGGGTGGAGGTTAAAGATGGTGAGGTTGTTTTAATTCATGTTAAGTGTGGAAGAACAATTGAGTTTATAAAGATTCCTTTTCCTGGGGGAAGTGAGCATTATTTCTATTTGGAATGTTTCAGTAGAAGGAATTGTATGTATTCGGGTAGTCTGATCCTCTCTGAACAAGGCTATGAGAATTTCTTACGAAAACTCAAGGATCTTGAAAACGGAGAGAGAATAATTATCCAAAGGGAATTGATCTCCGTCGATTCTTTAGGTCAAAGAAACGCAATGCATTCTCAAAAATTGGAAATTTTTGAAAGAAGATAGAAATTTCCGAAAAAAACGGAACAGGTTAAAGCCTTTGACAAATCTTCGTCAGGGGCTTTAAAACTGTAAAAAATTTGAATATTTAAACTTAACTTAAATGCTATTGACAAAAATGATATAGTAGTGTATAATTTAGGTTCAAATGAATAGGGTTTTGTTTTTTGAAAAATATAGATTAAGCTTCTGTTTAAGGCTTGTTGGCTTTAAATGGAAGTTGAATTTATTATAAAAAAGGAGAGTTAAAATGAATGAGATTATTATAACTGGAGCGAAAACCATTAAGGGTAGATTAACTTTTTTTGATTTGGATACCATCGGTATTATAACTGAAGATGGCGTATCTGATTTTAATTTAGCTGGTTTGTTGAAAGATTTTTTATCCAGAAACAATGGCACGTCAGCTGTTTTCAAGTACAATCAAGATGGATTTATTTTGAAAACCGATGAAACTTCAAAAATGTTGTTGGTCTGGAGAGAAAATAGACAAACAACTTTGGAGAAGGAAGATTCGCTTAGTATGACTAATTTTTCAGCTTACGCCAGCGGTGTTTTTGAAAGTTTAAATGCTCGACTAGTCACCGTTGAATTGACTCCTGCTTCTTTTAAGATTTCTTTTGATCCTGTCGAAGATGTTCCTGGTGTTTATTATGGCGGGGAGGGCAATTTATGCCCGATTAGAAAAAAAGATGTTGAGAATATTTGTGGTTTAGGAACCGGCTTGAACACTTGCATTTTCTTGATTGGTGGCACTCGAGGTTTCGAGTGTTGTAAATTTTCTTCAATGGCAAGAGATGTTCTTGTCAGATTGAAAAAGGGAAAAATGGTTGCTCAAAGAATCGGCAATTGTCGGATTTTGGGCAGAAAATAGGAAAAAAATGGCTTTGAATAAAATCAAAGCCTAGATTAAAAACGAACCCTGACGGGTAATACTTGTCGGGGTTTTGTTCTTGTTCGGAGAGGATTTTTAAATGAAAGGATTTGAAGGGTCAGCTCACTAAATTCGTGCTACGCCTTCGGCTTGCACTCGTTAAGCACTTCCTCCCCGGACTCGGCCTACTCTCAGAATCTGTCACGAAGTATCAGGCAGAGTATAAATATCTAGATTTTAGTAAATTTTCTTTAAAAAATTTTCAGCAATACAAATGTATCGGTTAAAATTTTTTGGAGGAAATTTACTAAAATCTAGATATTTAGAACTGGCTGATATTTTGTGATAGGTTCTATTCCTCGCCAGCTCAGAATCCAGGGCTTCCGTCTGGTTCAAATCCCTCTGCGCGCACAAACAAAAAAACCCGAAAGGGTTTTTTCTTTTTGTGCGCGCAGAGGGATTTGAACCCCCGACCGTCGGCTTAAGAGGCCGCTGCTCTACCAACTGAGCTATGCGCGCAAATATATAGTTGTTCTTGAAAACAGTTCCTAAATACAAGATATATGATAAAGCAAAAAAGGTCTTTAGTCAATTAAAAAAGATTTTTTTCGTAAAATTATTGACCGAAAGATTTAATTGTGTCAGCATATATGGGATTGTTATTGGAAACAGTTTTGTATAGGGATGTATTTATTTTAAATTCAAAAGCAACGGGAGGTGCGGATGAAGTTTAAAAGAAGTTCTTTAAGTTTTAAAGAGGGAATTTTGGGAATTTTAGTAATGATTAGTCTTGCTATAATTTTCTTTATTTTCTTTAATATTTTTTGGGGAATATTAAAATTGATTTATTTTCTATTTGCCAGAAAAGTTTATTTTGGAGAAGATTTTCTAAAGATTTATTCCAGTCCAATTGAAAATTGGCCCAAAATAAAAGGATATAAAATTTATCCCATTTATTTATTATTAAATTTGGTGGCAATTTCTCTTTTTCCTTGGGGCGATATCGTATTTCGGATTTTAATTGTATCGATTTTGTCTTTTTTTCTTATCAATTTTAGGCAGAAATTTTTTTGTGGAAATTGCAGAAAATAAACAATAGATAAAAAATAAAGCAGAAAAAATAGGAACTGGTATTCTTCTAATAATGGATGTCAGTTTTTGTTTATAAAAATTTTTGAACACAAGTCATCGAAAAATAGCAAGACCCTGAATGCTAAGATTCTAGCGTCCAGGGTCTTTTGTTGAAATTCAATCCACATAAGAATAGTTGTTCCTTTCTTTTTTGCATAAAATTTCTCTTTTTGGAAAAATGTTTTTTAATGTTTTTCTCGTTTTTTTGACAATATCTCTTTGAAGTTGAGGGTCTGAAAAGAGATCCCCTTCATTGTTTACAGGGAAATAAAAGTCACAAAGTATTTCCAGTGAATTTGAAGGACGAGTTGTAATCGAAATTTGAATCTTTTGATTTTTAAGCTTTTTAATATTTCTCATCGCAGTTTCAATTATCTTGATTTTCTCTCGGCAAGACTTGTCGCAATAAGGATCTGGAAGCTCTATTTTTATTATCAACGGAACCGGTTTTTTTTCTGAAAGAACTGTTGTTTTCATCTTTCACCTCTCTTATCTGGTTATTGTCAAATTACTGAAATTAAACTCTAACAAAATCTGATTTTAAAAACAAGCTAAAATCTAAAGAATTTTTCAAAAATAACTTGATTTATAAAATTTTTGTGGCAGAATAGGAATATTGGTTTTATTTAGCGTTGTTTTTTCATTAATTTTTTTCTTTCAAGGAGGCAAAATGCCAAAACAAGATAAAAAAGATTTTAATAAAAAAAGACAACATTACCCCAGTAATATTGGGGAAGTTGCCTACAGAATGACCAGAAAAGACAAGCAAGTCTTGTTTTCTTCAAATAAAGCTCTTTTTGTCGGAGGTAATAGAACGATTATTACCAATGGAATGGCTTAATAGTTATTTACACGGGACGTCTTTGAACTTAAAAAGACGCCCCGTTTTATTTTTTGCCAAATTTTGCTAGAATAAAAACATTAAAAACCAAAAAATATTTTAAATAAATTTAAAAATGAAAAACAAAGAACAACTAGATGAAATTTTGTGGCACAATATTTCGCTTAAGGAGATTGCGGTCTTGTTGGGTTCTGATTCTAAAAACGGTCTCAATGAAAACGAACTTGATTTTCGAAAGCAGAATTACGGAGAAAACAAAATAGCCCAAGCCAAAAGATTTTCTTTGATTAAAACTTTTTTGAATCAATTCAACAGCCCTTTGATTTATGTTTTGGTTTTAGCGATTATTGTCACCTATCTGATGAAAGAATATACGGATTCATTGGTAATCGGCTTGTCTGTTTTAGCCAATACGATTTTTGGATTTTGGGAAGAAGTCAAAGTCTCGCGAGTTTTCGACAAACTTTATTCAGCCCTAAAAACCACCGCCACTGTCATTCGAGGAAATTCTAAAAAAGAAATTTTACAAGAAGAAATTGTGGTGGGTGATTTGATCAACTTACGGATTGGAGATAAAGTTCCGGCTGATGGGCGAATTGTTTCTTCTGAAAATTTACAAGTTTCCGAGGCTATTTTGACTGGGGAGTCGGAGGCTTCCCATAAAATTATTAGAAAACTTTCGGTCGACACTCAATTGGCTGATCGAGAAAATATGGTTTATATGGGAAGTTTAGTAGAAGCCGGAAAAGGCTTTTTTTTGGCAACAGCCGTGGGCGAATCAACCGAAGTAGGAGGCATCGCGACTTTACTTAAAGAAACTAAAGAGTTGAGAAGTCCTTTACAGAAAAAAATCTCAAAATTAGGAAAATTTATTGGAGCGATTATTGTCGGCTTGGTCGGTATTTTGTTCGTGGGCGGTTTATGGAGAGGGGACAGTATTTTCGAAACCTTTGAAGCCGCAGTGGCAATTGTGGTGGGCGGAGTGCCAGAATCTTTACCAATCGTTGTCACAGTGATTTTAGCTATTGGAATGGAAAGATTATTGCGAAAACAAGGCTTGGTTAGAAAAATGAATTCAGTCGAAACTTTGGGATCGGCTTCTATTATTTGTTTGGACAAAACCAAAACTTTAACTCAGGGTAAAATGAAATTAGAAAAATTAATAGCCGATAACAAAAGATTGGCCACTAAAATTGGAGTGATTTGCAACGAAGCTTATATCGAAAATCCAAATGAAAAATTTAAAGATTGGACAGTCAATGGCTCTCCGACTGATAAAGCTTTGTTTTTAATGGGATCGGAAAAAAAGATTTTTCAAAAATCTTTTACAGAAGAAGCTCAGGAAGTTTTAAAATTTTCTTTTGATTTTCACTATAAATTTCAAGCTAGTTTAATAAAAGAAAAAAATAAATTATTTATTTATGTCACAGGTGCGCCGGAAAGACTTTTGGAACGTTCTAAGAATAAAGATGGTTGGCAAATCAAATCAGAAAAATTAGCAGCACAAGGTTTACGAGTAGTTGGTTTAGCCTATCGAGAAATCAGAAAAGCACCGGAAAATGTTGAGGAATTATTAAATGAGATTAAGGATCTGAATTTCACGGCTTTGGTTGGTTTAAAAGATCCCCTAAGACCTGGCATTAAGAACGCTATTGATAAAGCGCGAAAAGCCGGAATTGAGCCAATCGTAATCACCGGAGATCAAATCAAAACCGCTTTATTTATTGCCCAAGAAGCGGGTTTACAAATTGGAGCGCATCAAGTTTTAGAAGGACGTGATTTGGACGGAATGAGCGAAAGCCAACTAAGAAAAACTGTTCATAATTTTAAAATTTATGTTCGAGCTGAGCCTCGCCACAAAATTCGAATTGTTAATGCTTGGCAAAAAAATAATAAAGTAGTCGCGATGGTTGGCGACGGAGTGAATGATGCTCCGGCTATTAAACAAGCTGACATTGGAATTGCCGTTGGCTCTGGAACCGAAATTGCCAAAGAAGCTGCCGACATAATTTTATTAAATGACAGCTTTGATATTATTATCGAAGCCATTGCCGAAGGGCGAACTATTTTAAATAATCTAAGAAAATCAATCGCCTACATTCTAAGTGATTCTTTTGCCTCGATAATTGTAGTTGGTTTTTCCAAGGTAGTTTTTGGTTGGCCATTGCCAATTTTACCAGTTCAAATTTTATGGAATAATTTTATCGAAGATACTTTTCCAACCATCGCCTATGCCTTTGAGCCAGCCGAGAAGGGAATTATGAACAAAAAAGCCGAAGAAATCGAAACTGGAATTTTGACCAAAGAGATGAAAATTCTAATTTTCGTCACCGGCACAATCGAGCAATTTATTATTCTCTTTGTATTTTGGTTGTTATGGGGAAAATTGAATTGGGACTTGGCTTACGTCAGAACTTTAATGTTCGGATTTTTTGCCCTGGACACTGCTTTTGTGATTTATTCCTTTAAAGATTTAAGCCGAAATATCTGGCAAATTGATTTATTTAATAACAAAATTTTGAATGGCGCTTCAGTCTTTGTCATCCTTGCTTTTCTAGCCACCATCTACGTTCCTTTTCTTCAAACTTTAATAAAAACCGTTCCAATCAAATTGGACGGTTGGTTGATACTAATAGGGATTGTATTCCTGAATATCTTTCTGATAGAAGCTACTAAATACATCTTCATCGCCCGCCATCGTCGGAGCTAACATTTGGCACACTTCTTCGGCAAACTCTCCGTTGCTCTCTCACCGTACTATTCATACGCTTCGTTCGCTACTCGAGTTTTTCTCGAATTGCACTCAAATCTTAGCTCCTCAAAGCTTATAGTGAGTTTTAGAATTGCACCCTTTTAATTACGGTATATTATTTAATGGGATAAAGAGAAAATGGAAGAAAAATTTGTGCATACCTACAGTTAAATTGTTCTACGAAATTCAATGAATTTTTTGGCGGGGAAGTGAAAAATGTTGATAAATAGCTGAATAGTCCAAAATCCCCTCAATTTTGGACTATTGGAGGCTTTATAAACAGTTTTATGCAATTAAACAGGGCAAAAGAAGATGAAACTCATCATCGTTGACAAAGGCCGTGGTAAAGTTGAAATTTCGGATTGGAAGAAGCGATAATTGATAAATGTCAAAATCCAAATTATTCCAAATTGCTCAAATCAAAACCAAAACCTAAAACTAAAATCTTCAAACCCTCGAGGGTTTTCGGATAAAAAGATATTCTAGATAAGTGCCTTAGACTTGTTAGTACTGGTTTCAAAACTGTTAGTTTTTAGCTCTTGCGTTGGCTTGGGGTTGTGATAAAATGAAATTAAGTTAAGAAATAAATAAAAATAATTTAAATTAAAAATAAAAAAATAATCTAAATAACCCGAATTGAATAATTTAATAGGGTCTTTTAAAGTTTTCTCTTGACTGATATCTGATAGTTTGATATTCTAATAACGTTACAATCAAAGATGCCTTTAAAGCGTCTTTGAAAAAACTTTACTTTTGGTCTGGGAGGTGATAGTCAGAACATTCTATTGTAATTTATTTAATTGAAGCTAGAAACCTGAAAGTAAATTCTTTTTAGGTTTTTTTATAATAATTAAAATATTAAAATGGCAAAAAGATTCACCAAAAAACAAAATTTCAATAAGACAAATCTAGAAAAAGTTCCAGAACAATCAGGCGTGTATAAATTGTCAAATAAAAAAGGAGAAATTCAATATATCGGGTTAGCTGGAGCAGGTAGGCTTCAGGAGAGATTAAAAGAGCATCTTAACGAAGGCGACATAAAAGGATCAGCTCAGTTCCAAATCTTAAAGACTAATAGTGGACGAGAAGCGGCTAGTCTCGAGAAAAAGTTAATAAAATTAGTTAATCCGAAACAAAATGAGCAACACAATGATCGATTAAGTGAAAAATAAAAAACGGGAGTGGCTTTAAAACCCATTTCTGAACAAATGATTAATAAGTAATAATTAATATTTTTAAAAATGCCAAGAACAATTAATGAGGGTTTTGACGATTTTCATAATAGATTAAAATTAGTTAAGACCGAGTCCTCATTGGTTTCAAGTCATCGTGCTTCGATCGAGGCTTGTCTTAAAAGTAATTTTTCAATGAAATATTTTTTTAAAACTGGTTCCATAGGGAATGGGACAAATGTTAATGGCTATAGTGATACGGATTATTTTGCCGTTTTCCCTAGAGATGTTTTAACGGGAAATTCAAAAACAACATTGATAAAAGTCAAAGAAGTTTTAGTGGAAAGATTTTCGACTACGCCCAACATACGTATAAGTACGCCCGCAGTGGTAATACCGTTTGGAGACAGAGCTTCTGAGATAACAGAAATAATCCCAGTCGATTATATAAAGAACGAGGGCGGAGTAAACATTTATGATATTCCTGACAACGACGGAGGTTGGATGAAATCTAGCCCAACTGCTCATAATAGCTATACAACAGGGATTAACATGGCTTTAGGCTTCGAAGCAAAGCCCTTGATAAGATTTATAAAAGCATGGAAATTCAACAATAACGTTCCAATTTCATCATTTTATTTGGAAATGAGAGTGGCTAAATATTCTTCTCAGGAAAAATCTATTTTTTATTCAATTGATATAAAAAGAATTTTAGGGAATTTGATTGACATTGAGCTGGTCTCAATGATAAACCCGTCTGGAATATCAGGGGTAATTCAGCCTTGTAGTTCGGAATTAAATAAAAAAGAGGTTTTATCAAAATTAAAAACTGCTTATAGAAGGGCTTGCAAGGCCAGAGAGGAAGAAAAAAGGGGAAACATAAAAGAGGCTTTTGCGTGGTGGAATTTGTTGTTTGATGGAAAATTCTCTTCATATTATTATTAATTATTAAGGTAAACAATGAATAAAATTATTTTAAATCAAAACAAAAAGTCTCAGATTGATAAATTGGCGGCTCAAAGATTTTTGTATTCAGCGGCCAAGAAGTTTCTGCTTGCTCGTTTGGGCATTTCTGTTATTTTTGCAATCATAGGCCCTTTGTTGATGTTTGCTATAGAAGAGGCCAAGCCCTATGTGGCTATTAGTGCAATATTTTACATTTTTATCGACTGTTTCTTTTTAAAGAGGATTGAAAAAAAGCACAGGAGAGACGCTGCTAAGATTCAAGAATTATTTGATGTTAGTTTATTTGATTTGAAATGGAATTCTTTAGTGGTCGGTGGTAAGCCTAATCATGAAAAAATTTTTTTGTACAAGAAGAATTATAAAAAGCACAATAAATTAAGCGTTTTAGAAAATTGGTACCCATTGGAAATTGAAAAATTGTGTTTATTACCCGCTGTTGCTGTGTGTCAAAGAACTAACGTGTGGTGGGACGTTGGGTTGAGAAAAAAGTTTTTTTGGTCATTAATTTTATTTATAATCCTTTTAACTTCAGTGATTTTCACTATTTTAAAAGATGATCAGGGCAATTTATTGCTATTAATATTCTCTTTATTGCCTTTTTATCAAGTTTTGACAGACTTCATTGTTTCTCAGTTTTCATCAATTAATAGAATTGAGAAATTAGAAGGTATCTTGAAGGATCTACTGGGTAAGACGGTAAATGAAAATACCAGTAAGCTAGAGAACGACTTGAGAATTATTCAAGATGAAATATTTAGACATAGAGAAACTTGTCTTTCGGTTCCGGACTGGTTTTATAAAATTTTTAGAGATAATCAAGAAGCGCAGATGAATTATGGTGCAGAGAAATATGTGGAAGACATATTAAAAAGAAGTTAACTAAAAACCACCTTAAAGTCATTATTTGTCTTGGTTCGGCGAGGCAGGACAGAGACTATTATAAAGACTTCTAAATAAAACCCAAAATTAATTCAAAAACAAAATACTTCTATAATTCGAAGCATAGAAGTATTTAAAAATATTTTTCAAAATTAAAACAGTGTATTTATATATCGATACATAGATGCACTCAGGCAAAAATATAAACAACCCTAAAAGGTATTTTTAGAGTTTAGTTTCTCTCTTTACTAAATGATATCCAAAATTATTTCCATTTCTGTTAAAATTCAAATTGGAAAATTTTCAAATCACCACAAATTAACCAAAATAATTTATTATTGCAAATTCAAATTGTTTAATAAACAATTTTTTAAAATAAAAAATATTATTTTGTTCATAAAACAAAAGGATTGCTTTTTTGTATTCAATTTCGTTCATACTTCTGTAGGACAATGGACAGACATTGAAAGATTGCAAGATGGCATTGCCTGAGAGCCGACTGGTTCGTTTATTTCCGTCAACAAAAGGTTGAATGTAGGCAATAAGCAACATTAATAAGATTGCTTTTTCAAAAATATTTTTTTCTTTATTTACCAACTTACAAGTTTTTTCCAGAGCTTCTCGTATTTGAAATTCATTATCAATCGGTGTATAATTTGTTCCCGTGATTCGCACCAAAGTTTTTCGCAAACCTCTGGTCACTTCTAAATTTTTAACTAACAAAGAATGAATGTTCTCGATTTTTTGAATAGATAATAATCGAAAATCTTTTTTATTTTCGTGAATATGTTCTAAGGTGTTTTTATGGTTTAAAATCATAAAAGCTTCTTCTGGAGAATGTCCCTTTGCTTGTTTCTGATTTTTAATTAGCTGTTCTGTCTCAAGCAAATCGTAAGTATTCCCCTCAATCTTTGAAGATTTCCAGCTAAAATCAATATCCAGTCTCTCTGTTTCTTTTCTTAGGACATCAATAGGGATTTTTTCTATTTTTTCTTGATAAATCTTATTTAGACTTGAGAGTTGCTCTTTCTCGGAATCAGTAAAGATATTAGATATTTGATCAAATACATCAAAATTAAAAGTTTTTTTGATTTTTCTTTCATCGGAAGCCACAGAAAAATATTTTTCAATATCAATTTCTTTTATAGTTGTATATTGAACAGATAATTTGTAATAAGTGCTTCGGCCAGCTCCTTTTTTTTGGATTAAATTAAGATCAAGCATTTTTTCTAAATCCCGGGAGATAGTTATTCGAGTAATATTTTCCAGTTCCTTTTTTATATACTCAACGATTTGAGCAATAGAAGCAGAATTATTTTTTTCGATAAAATCCAAAATTGCGTCTTGTCTTTTGTTTAAAATTTTAATTTTTTCTTTCATTTTTATGTTAAAATTATTATTTAATTATATCATTTATATGTTCTAATCATATCATTTTTGATATAAAAAGTCAATTATTTAAGATTAAAATGATATAATTAAATTTATAATATCAAAAATCATCCCTAAAAAATATTCTTTATCCCGTTAAATCGCGGAGCACTATTTACATAGGGTTTACCCCGTTAAATTATGAAGTATTATTTACACGGGGTTCACCCAGTTAAATTACGCAGTACCATTTAACGGGGCAGGCAAAAAATAGTAGCCACCATAGAGACCACCAAACAAAACCCAAAATTAATTCAAAAACAAAATACTTCTACAATTCGAAGTATAGAAGTATCTAAAAAAATATTTTTCAAAAATAAAGCACTCCCATACTCTAGTGCCTGGGAGAGACAGGGAGATTCGAACTGCTTTCCAAAATTAAGATAAGAAGAAACACCCCGGGGTTGGTTGACCGCGGGGTGAATTGGCAGAATTTCTGCGAGTGAGTTATTCTTTTTCATAAAACAAAATGATGAATTCAAAAGATCCTTTGGAAATTTCAGCTTTGATAAGTTTTTGTGCCTCAGGATCACTCCAACAATAAAGTCTATTCAATGAAACTTTATATATTTTCAGTGGAATAATCTCGGCTAGATCTTTTGTTGTGTCAAATATTAAAATGGTGTTTGCCGCTAGTATATTCAAGGCTCCTACGGCTCGAATAACCTTTCTTTTCATGTTAATCCTCCTTTAAGTTTAAGTTTTCAATTTTATTGTCAGATAAACAAATCTTCCGAGCTGTTCATTTTCCGGAATTTCTGTTAAATCTTCCGGTCTGATTATTTTGAATTTATGACTTGAATCTCGTTCATATTCTTTGATATGAAAAAGGAATTCGTAACCGTCTCGCTCGAATGCAATTTGGTCAGCCAAGTATCCTTTAAATTCAAGGCTACTGTTAAATCCATAGGAAACCATTCTAAGAAATTCATCCCTGATCTTATCTGTAAATTCAAACCAGAAATCATCACCTCTTTTTCTGATTTCAGAGGAGTCGATTCTGATATACCCTGGTTGTCCGACATTGTCTGTCGGGAACTAAGACATTTCAAGTGAACTTTCTAGAACAGTTTGAGCAAAAAATTCCGTGCCAAAACTCAAGCCAACCGCGGCCATGAAAAACGCTACATTGTCACCGATAATCTTTTCTTTTTTCACGATGCTCTCCTTTTATTTTCAAGGTTATTTCAACTTTTTGTTGAAGATAAAGATTACATTAAAACCCCTAAAAAGTCAACCCAAACTACCGAAAAATAGCCCTGGATTCAGTTTCTGAACCAGGGTTATTTCTTTAAACGCAAATTTGCGGGTGAGTTTAAACTTTAGCTTACAACACAGGTGTTCTGTTGACCCAGAGAAGGGTCTTTGAGCATCAGTTTTGTGGTTGCCTCGCATTTTATCCAACCATTTGTTGCTTTTTTCACTATATGCATAAAGCGTGAGTGCTTTTTACAACAATTTTGACGTATACATGCGATTCCTATCAAGGGCACTTTACCAATTGGGCACTTTTCTACACTGTCGGCTATTACACCACGACCAGAATAATCTTCAATGAGTTTTCGTTTGAAAAAATAAGGTTCTAATTCTTTCACAATTTCTTTTCCTCGTTAAAATAATCGATTTTTAAAGTTGCTTCGTTTAAAGGATTATGATGCCATAGATTAAAGAGAAAAGCAATGATAAACGAATAAAAATATTTTCTGCCTCGGTGCTATTTTGATAAGTTTCCAACGAAATGGGTAGGGTTAATAAAAAATAAAATTATTCAAAGGTCTTATCTAAGACATTTTTTGATATATGCATTGACAAACTAAACTAAAAGTGTTATTTTAATCAATCTTCCTTGAAAGACTTTTCTGAGAGAAGGAAGCTAGTTTAAAGCTCGATTATTTTTTGTTATCAAATAAACTTTTAATCAAAAAAGCTTATTTGATAACAAAATTATGAAGAGCTAGATCGCTCTTTGAAAATTTATAAAAACATTGAAAAAAGGAGAAGTCATCATGAAAGGAAATTTTTTTAGAATTTTTGTCTTAGTAGCCTGTTCAGGATTGCTAATTGTATCGGGGGGATGTGCTACTCACAATAGACCTCCTAGTTTTGCTATAACAAAGTTGGAGAATAGTGTTTCAGTTCCGCATCCCGATCAACTAAAGGAGTCTAGCGAGTTTATTACTATCTTTCCTTTAGTTTTTAACCCCAAACTCTTTGTCGAGTGTGTGGGAACAGGATTTGAAGGAACTTGGAAAGTTCTCGCTGAAGATAGGAGGAATCCTACTTTAGCGCTCAAAGAAGGGTTTGCTTATTTCAAAAAAGGAGGCTATGAAAAAACTCCTTGGGGTTTTCCCTTGCTAGAAGTAGTTTTTCTGGAAAAATTGGAGGATTCGAAAAATTACCGTTTTATTTTGCCAAATCGGGATGGAATGGTCTGGTTATTTTCTCCTATGGGTAGAGTTTACTCCAGGGAGGGTGGCTATGATTGTAATAAATTTGAGTCCGATCTTCACTATCGAAATTTTGTTTTTCAAAAAGTTGGGATGAATCTTTGGGAAATTTTTCAGGCCTTTCGTAAACTGGGTCTAGCAGAAAAAATTTCTATTGGAGAAATTAAGATTGGTTCTCTGGAATGGGATGTTTTTGAAAAAGATTTATTGGCTAGTTTGCCCAATGGTTATCAAATGCCTGGTGGTAAACGGGTAGTCAGCAGTCTAGATAGAAAATCATTCCAAAAAACAAGCAAAACCAATTCGCGCTTGAATGGTTGGCAAAGATTACTAGAAGATATAAATGTTCCTTTTCCATTTACGCCAGAAGCTTTGGCTTACGGTGGGATTTCGACTCTTTTTAATTTTGGCATTAAGGAAGCGATTGCTGATCCAATTTATGGAGGCAATTCAGCTGACTCTACTATTACCAGAAAAGAAACGGCTGCTCAGTTTGAATTTTTAGTTGAGCATTTTAACAAAAACCGGCAAAAATAAGGAGGCCGTTATGAAAAAAATTAGAATAAGTTTGGTTTTGTCTTTGGTCGGACTGATTTTTGTCGGTCAAGCGTGGGCTACTAAATGTGTAACTCATATTGTAAAAGCTGGTGAAACAATTGAGAGTATTACTGAAGACTTCACTGGCAATTCTGACAATTGCTCAAGAGTGGTTGTCGGAAAAAACTCTCAGGGGCAATTCATTTTTTTAAAGCCTGGGACTCAACTTGAGACAGGAAGGATGGTTTATATTGTCAAAGCAAGAATTATTAATAAAACCTCTCTTCTTAAAAAACCTTTAGTTCAAAAGACTAAACTCAAGGAATCACTCGGAAACTTAAAATTACTCGATGAACCTAATGTTAAGAAGGTTTTGAGGAAATCCTTGATTCAAAAGACTGAACCCGAGAAGCCATCAAAAATTTTAACAACATCGTCCGATAATCTTAGCGTTAGGACTGATTTGGGAAAAGCCTTGAAAGATTGGAATGGAACTGCTGGCTATTCAACTTATGGTGACTTAGATGCCGGAAAAGAAAAGGTTAAACGATCTGGTTATAACTACAATGGAAGTTTAACTATTTATCCTTGGAAAGTTAGTGACTGGAAATTTGGACCTCAGGTTCGTTATAACTTTGGTAAGGGGAAAAGGGAGACTTCAGACCGTAAATCTACTTATAAATACAATCGGCTTGAAGTTGGGATTAAGGCTGAAATTGAAAAGGACAACAAAACCACTGGCTTTGGATTGGGAATTTCTAAGCAAAAGACCAGGCGGGTTGGCACTGATCAGGGTCAGAGGACCTGGAGTGCTCATTTACGGGGTAGTTATGAGGATGAAAAACGTCGAGCAGAGGGTGAAAAATTGTTTCCCACTCATAATTTTTCAGGTGAATATCGTCATCAACTCAATGCAAAAACTTCTGGAGGAGCTTCGGAGTATGATGAAAGCACTTTGAAAGTTGGAGGAAAATTTGGAATTTACGACTATGAAGTGGGAGATTCTGGCTTTCGAATTACTCCTGAAGTAAATCTTCAGACCGGATTTGTCTGGGGAAAGGACAGTGCTTTTATCGGCGGTGGTCCTGGATTAACGGTTGGAGATGAAAAAAATGATTTTGCGGAGATTCGTTTTTTGAATCCTCGCTTATATCTTAACAAAGGAGCCAAGGGGGCCAGTCGGTTAGAGCGTTTTGCAATAACCTTGAAACCTGATGATATCTATAGAGCTTTAAAAGCAGCTCAAGTAAAAGATTATCCAGGAGAAAAGACGATAAATGAATAGAGGTAAAAACCTCTCAACAACATTAAAAGGCGTTGTCATCGAAATGATACCGCCTTTTAAAATTGAAAAATATCTTACTGTTTACTAATATTTAAAATTTTTAATTTTCGCCTTATTTTTTCCAAGTTCATATTTTTGAATACAATAAATATTGGAAGGAGAAATAAAAAACTAGCGAAAGTTATTTTTTAGTCAAAAAGTTGATTTTGTTATATAATAAATTCGTAGTGGGCGAAGCAAAAAATATAAATAAAAAAATAAATGCTTAGAATAATAAAAATTATTATCGGAGTGGTTTTAGTTGGTTGGATTATTCTAGCTGTGGTTTTTCGACCATCTCATAATCGGGATTGGGAAGTGGGGCAGGAAGAATTGCCAAAGATTGAAATTGAAAACGGAAAAGTCATTATCGAAAATTTTCGTAATTTTGATTGGAAAACCGAAAAAGAGGTTAATAAAAAATATGAAAAACGAATTTTTAATTTAAACGACTTGGAAAGAACAGACGTTTTTATCTCTCATTTTGATGATTTTGAAGGGTTGGCTCATATCTTTTTAAGTTTTGGTTTTTCTAACGGTGAACAAATTGTAATCTCGATGGAAAGTCGTCGTGAAAAAGATGAAGAATTTTCACCTTTGCTGGGAATTTTAAGACAATTTGAAATTATTTATGTGGTGGGCTCAGAAGAGGACATCGTTGGTTTAAGAACTGATTTAAGAAAAGAACGCGTTTATCTTTATCCTACCGTTGTTTCACCTGAAAAATCTCAAGAATTTTTCTTAGAAATTGCCAAAGAGATAAACAGTATTTATCAAAAACCCAAAATCTACAATACGCTTGCTTGTAATTGCACCAACGAAATTACTAGAAAAGCTGAAGCCATTTCTGAAATTAAGTTTCCTTTAACTTGGAAAACAATTCTTCCAGGCTATTTTGACGAAGTTTTATCTGATATGGGCTTGTTGAAGACTGACAAAAATTTTTCAGAAATAAAAAACCAAAGTTTAATAAACAATGACTTAGTCAATCGCTATGATTATGATTACAAGGAAAAATTAAGAACTTCAAATTAAGATTAAGAATTTAAAATTAAAATAAAAAACTAAATATTTTACGTTGATACGTTGAAGTATCAACGTAAAAAATAGTTCCAAAACCAAAATCAATTCAAGAACAAAACCCCCAAAAACAACCCAGAATATAGACCTAATTCAAAAATGAAACATTTCTATAATTCGAAGTATAGAAGTATCAAAAAACTATTTTTCAAAATTAAAGCACTCCCATACTCCAGTGTATGGGAGTGCTGAAAAATATTTTATAAAAATAAAAAACCAGTTTTCACTGGTTTTTATTGGTGCAATTTAAATACTGATTTAAATACTGATTTAAATCATTATTTCTTTTTTACTAAAATCACATTCTTTGCTCCTGCCAAAATATCAGATTTTTTTCCCGGAAAATCGTGAATAGCGTTCCAGACAATTTCATAAGAATAGTGATAGTTTTATTATTTTAAATATTGCCAAATCTTTTTTCATATTCCTTGACTATTTTCATTTGACTTTCGTTTGCTTTCCGAGTTGCCTTAGTCATAATTTTCTTTTTTTCCGCAGAAGACAAAGCAAAAAAATCAAACTTTTTGTTTGGGGCTTTTTTTTGTTTAAAAGTTTTGATTAAAGTTTTTAACATAATAGTTTATTTAACGAGTTTTTATTATACTTCAATTTTATGTAATTGTCAATGTTGTCAATATTCATTTTAAAATTAATTGTGTTTTTTTCAAAATCTCCTTCGACTAAATAAATTGTTACTTTTTTACCGAATTTATTTTTAATTTTATTAACATTTTCTTTGGCTTCAAAGAGTGAGTTTATGAAGAAATCTTTTGGTATAGACCTGCCATCTAGTCTGGCTCTTTTCTTTGTTAGATCCCAAGCTTTTAAAGGGTCTAAATATCTGTAAAAAATTATTATATTTCTTTTTTTTGAGATGGCTCTTTCGATATTTTCTTTTGATTTTTCATAGTTGGAAAATGTTCCGTCTAGGATGAAGTTTTGATTTCTCTTTAGAACCTGATCTAATACTTTTTCTGTGATTATTAGGGATGCTCGATGATATTTTTTTACATTTTTTCCATTATATCCAGGCAGATAATTTTTAATTTCATCTGGATCAATCCTAACAATTTTAAGTCCAGATTCTTGTTTTTCAAATATTTTGATTATTGCCAAAGATAATTCTGTTTTTCCTGCACAAGGGGAGCCAGCCATGAAGAAAGCAAAGGGATTTTCATCAGGAGGAAATTTTTCAGGGTCAGCAAATTTTTTCACCAAGGCCTTCTTGTTTTCTTTTGCGTATTTTATTATTTTTTCTTCATCTTTCTTCATTTTTTATTATAACACAATTAAATCAGGATTATTTTTTAATCAAAATCACATTTTTTGTTCCTTCTAAAATATCCGATTTTTTTCCCGGAAAATCGTGAATAGCCTTCCAAATAATTTCGTAGGAATAGTGATAGTTTTCTCCCCGTCGGGTTCCAGGATCGTGAGTGATAAATTCTTTTTTAAAGTCATCATAGCCAATAACAACTAAAACGTGATAAAGTGGCCCAGGCACTCTGAAATAAGGATTTTCTAATTCTCGTCCGGCCATTGGCGCGATAAACAAATTTCCTTTGGACAATTCTTTTTTCATATACTCAATTTTTTCTAAATCAACTTCAGTTGGAGAATTTTCTTCTTCGGAAAAATCAGCATTTCTTGGTTCAGCTGAATCAGCAGTTTCTTCTTCGTCAATTATTTTTTTTGGTACAAGTTCAATTAATTGATATTTTTCTTCATAAAATTCTTCAGCCAAATCAATCATTTCCTCGGCTGTTAAATCTTTGTGAGAACCAAAATAACTTTTTTGAAAAGTCACCATTTTTTGAATTTCATCTTCAGCTGTTCGAATTTCTAATTCTGCAGTTCCAACTAAATAATTATGTGTCATCAACAGAGAAGCCTCCTCGCAAGCTTCATCGTGAAGATTATCCCATTTAAAATAAGGAGCTTGAGAACTAAAAG
The DNA here is from genome assembly GCA_964643985.1 of uncultured Bdellovibrionales bacterium. Classification (GTDB taxonomy): domain Bacteria; phylum Patescibacteriota; class Minisyncoccia; order Moranbacterales; family DUUL01; genus UBA2773. The sequence goes on from CAZXUS010000011.1 coordinate 31,731, forward strand.
CTAAGATGTTCAAATATTTATCAGGAATTTTTTCATTTTTAGGCGCTTCTTCAGTAATAACTGCAGTTTTTTCTGGCGTTGGTGGATTACTTAACTCTGGATTATCCATAATAATCGGGTGCGAATCTTCCATGAAATTAACCGGTTGACTCAGTTTCTGCGCTTTTTTACTAGTCCAAAAAGCCCCCCAAATCAAAAAGGCCACAGTTACTGGAAAAATTAGATAAGATTTTTTCATAACAGTTAAATCAATTTTATTTTTAATAATTTCATTTTAACACATCAAAAGACCATTTCCAAAATTATAATTGAAAATGGTATAAGATAAAAATAATCACCCCTCAGTCAAATTGACTTCGGGGCGATTTGGCAGATTTTCTGCAGGTGGGTGGGTTGTTATTTTTCAAGTAGTTCAGTAGCTATTCCTAAACTAACTGCTTGTTCTCCTGTTAAGAGCGTATTTTCTTTCATCATTTCTACAATTTTTTTCGGGGTCAATTTTCCATTGGTTGTTTCAGATATAGCCTTGGAATAATTTTTTGTTAGAAAATCATTCATTTTTTTAGCGACATCTAGAGTAATGCCTTCAAAATTGGTTTTAATTGGGTGCAGAATGATATATGCTCTTCGGCTGATGATTCTTTTTTCTGCGGAACAAAATAAAAGAACTGCAGCTGAAGAAATTGATCCTAGGCCGACGGTTATAATATTCGGTTTTGTTTTTTTAACTGAACTATAGAAACTCATCGCTGAGTCAGTATCACTTCCGAAGCTATTTATCAACAAGGTTAGAGAAGGGGTTGTCATCGAAATTGAAGCCAAAAGTACTTTACTCATTATATTCGGTTCTATTTCTCCAAAAATTGTAAAATAAGTTGTTGGCTCTCCTTCTTCTTCTGCTAAGGTTGTGGTTGAAAAGAAAAAAATTACTGAAAGCGATATTGCAATATAAAATAACTTTTTCATTTTAAACTTCCTCCATTTTTATTAAATTGTCAAAATCTTAGATATATTCTAAGAATTCAAAAGAATATACTAAAATCAATAAAAAGTCAGCCCAAAATACCAAAAAATGCCTTACAAAAGGTATTCAAAAACTTTTATTCGAAAGTCGAGACGCACTCCGAACTAAAATAGTTAAAAATTGGAATAAAATGGAGGAGGTTTTGGGGAGGGCGGAGAAGTTGATGGAGTATTGGAAGTTTGATCAAATTTAATTTTTTTTGAGATTTTTTTATGTTTCTAGTATATTAGGAACTAGGAACTTTTGCAATAGTTTTTTATTTTAAAAAACTAAGACATTTAAAAACTTTTGTTCGGGAGTTGGGACGCACTTCGAACTAAATTTGTGGAGAATGTTGAGAAAATTGAGGTTGTTTTGGAGAGAGTGGAGAGGTTGATGGGTTGTTAAAAACTTCTGCTTCTTCTACTGGATGATGTTCGAATCGCTCTTGTTTAATTTAATTACTTTCTTTTTGTGTATCTAAGCATAGCAACACCTTCCGTGATTGTGTATTCGTTTAGATGTAATTTAAGAATAGGGTTATTCTCTAAAAATAAAGGTATTCCTCCACCTAAAACAATAGGAATAATACCAACAATATATTCATCAACAACATTCGCTTTTATAAATGGGTCAATTGATCCAGCGCCACCAAATAACCAAATATCTTTACCATTTTCTTTTTTAATCTCTAGTATTTGATTTACGATATCCCCGTTAATAAATTTTACATTATATTTAGTATTCAATTTTTCGTTACTAGCCACATAAATTTTTTGAGATTTAAACATTTCCATGGTTCCTGGAGGAACATCTAAAAAAGCTCTTTTTCCCATTACTACGGTATCTAAGCTTTTTATGAAGTCGGGGAAACTAAATTGTTTTTTTGTATCATTATCTTTATCTCCATCTCCTTTTATCCAATCGAAACCTCCGTCTTTTTCAGCTATGTATCCATCTAGACTCATTGCTAAGTTGAGAATTATTTTTCTTTTATTCATTTTTTTAAAATTATTTTCTTATAATTTAATATTACCATATTTTAGTTAGCGGTTCGAATATTCGTTTCCTAGTATTGAAAAAGAAGCTAAAACAAGCTTCTAATTTCGGTGTTCGGGAATCGGGACGCACTTCGAACTAAATTTGTAAAAAATATTGAAAAAATTGAAGTTGTTTTGGGAAGGATTGAGAAGTTGATGGAGTGATGAAAATTGATTTAAATCAATGCATTCTTGATTTTTTTTAAAAATTAAGCTACACTAATCGAAACTCAATCTTTAATTAAATCTATGTTTAAAAAGTTTTTAATAATCTCAGTTATTTTATTTGCAGTGGTTTTGGTTGTGGCGGTGTTGGTGAATGGGTATGT
>CAZXUS010000012.1:0-33100 GCA_964643985.1 uncultured Bdellovibrionales bacterium
ACATACCCATTCACCAACACCGCCACAACCAAAACCACTGCAAATAAAATAACTGCTATAAATAAAAACTTTATCCCTGGCTTGTTTTTCTAAAAAAGCAATTCAAGAAAAAAATTATTTGTTTTCCATTTCAACTATAACTTCTAAAAATCTTTCGTACCAACTAAAAAAATCGCCTTTGGAGGGGCGATTTTTTTGTATTGAAGATTATTTTAAATATTTTAGTCTTTAACTTCGATTTTATATTTTACTCCAGGCATTAAACCAGGAACAGTAATTTCACCATCGTCATTGGTCATCACTTCGCCAGCAAAAGTTTTAACCTTTTCTGGTCCTAAATAAGCCCAAAGATGAACTTTGGTCACTTCTTTTATTTCTTCTCCTTTTTCACTTAAAACAGTAGCGTTTAGAATAAAAGGAAGCGCCACATCTCGATCACCAGATTTATACTTAAACTTATATTTTCCTGGTAAAACATTTATCACTTCTAAAACTTGATTTTCATCAGTTCGTCCATAATAAGATGAAAACCAATTACTATCATCTATTTTAGCCTTACATTTAATTCTAGTTTTTCCATCTTTATGCCCAATGCTCGAATCATCATTATCGGAAAGTTCAAACTTGTATTTCATATCAGCACTCAAAGGAGAGACTTTTAACCAACCATCTTCATCAGTCTCGACAGTCCCCATTGGAGTTTTAACTCCTGTCGCAGTTTCATAAAATAAATCAACGTTTGTCTCTTCTTTTAATCTTCTCCCATCCAAATCAAGCATTCGAGCTTTTATCGCTACCGTCTGACCAAATGTTTCATCATCGTCGTTAATCCTTGCTTCATACCAACCAGGCAATACATTTTTAAGTTCCAAGACTCCATCAGAATCAGTTCGTTCCGTTAAAGCTCGAAACCAATCATCGCCTTGTTCACTATAAAGTTTCACCCGAGTATCATCGGCGTGAGTCCCAGAAAGAGCTTGAGTTGCTAAAGGAAAAATCATAAAACTTCCCACAACAAAAACGGACACTTTTAAAATTTTTTGTTTCATATTATTTTTTATTTTTTATTTGCTAGAAAATTTTATATTCTAATTATAAAATCCTCCAATCCCTCTTTAATGTTTATTTTCCCAGATTTAGAATTTATGTCAAATAAAAATGCTCTTTTATATAATTCTTTAATTTTTAAAACGCTGAAACCCCCCAATTGAGCCAAAGTTTTTTGAGCGACATAAGGATGTAAACCAGTTTTTTGAGCAATTACTCTCGAATCAAAAATTCCACTCTCCCGACAATTTGAAACAAGCGCCAAATTTCTTATTTGAAAAATCATCATCGACAAAACCCGAAAAGCATCCTCGCCTTGATTTAACAAAGAATTTAACAACTCGTTGGCTCTTTTTTTATTTTGACTCCCAATGGCGTCCACTAAATCGAATATTTTGACACTAGCCTCTCCTTCGCACATTTCTTCAACATCTTTTTCAGTAATAATATTTCCATTTTTATAATTTATCAGCTTCTCCAATTCTCGATCTAACAACCACAAATTATAGCTCAAAATCATAATTATCTTTCGCACTGCCCCCGGTTCAATTTCAATAACGCCTTTTAATTTATTGCTTATAAATTTTTCAACTTCTTGGAAAGTTGCTTTCTTAAATTCAGTTAACTCGCCTTTTCTTTTTAGATAATTCATCAATTTGTTAGCCCGAGGTTTGCCCGTCCAAGTGATTATCAATAAAAAATCTTCCGAAAAACTAAATCTATTTTTTAAAAAATCCAAAATTTGAGTTTGTTCTCCTGCACTATATTCAAAAATATCCTGCAAAATAATCATCTTTTTTTGGAAGAAAAGCCCACCGCCTTGACTTAAAGAACGCAAAAAATCTTCGACTAAGCTTTCACCACCATCGAAGATTTCCACCAGAGCTTGAGGATTTTTTTCTCTAAAATCTTTTTTTAATTCTCGCACCGACTGCTGAATTAAAAAATTTTCCTCCCCATAAAATACTCTGAACAAAATTTTTATTTAATACTTATAGAAATTGTCTCCCATCACAGTTTTGTTACAAAATTTAATTCACCAAATCCTCTGCATAAGAAACACCTGGATCCCAATCTACTTTCATACCAGGATAGACAACATTTACCCAAATTTGACCTGGAACAAATTTAATATCCATTCCATTGGCATCAGTTAAAATTAACTTTGAATCTATTTTAGATTTATCTTTGTTCCAACGACCTTGAATTTTTTCACCATTCATAAAATAGAAAGCTTCTCCAGAATCAATGCTGTCATACCAAGGATCTCCTAACTCCATATTATTGTAGTGTGGATCCTCCTCTGCTGGTCCATCCTTGGCCAATAAAACCACAATATTTTTAGGAGTAATTAAATTACCATTATTTCGATCAGTTTGTTTTTCTCCACCCCAATATCGAATATATGAATTGGTCTTCTTATTATAATCGTAAGAAACTTCAATTTCAGCGCTTGGATAGCCAATCTCCAAATTACCCTTTTCAATTCGCTTTTCTTCGATTAATTCAGCTTGATGAGGATATCCTTCTAAATTACTTTCCATTCGATAACCAAAATCGTTAGCACCTTCAATTAATTTGTTAAATTTAACATAGCCACTATCTACCCCCCTACTCATTCCTTCCTTTCTAAAACAATAGGCATAGGCCGAAGTTCCGGCATCACCATTACAATTTAAATTGTCAATTATTTTGTTATTCAAATTTTCAATAAAAGATGGTAATTCAGCTCGTCCCCAATGTGTAAAAATAGCATCAAAACCTTTAGCTAAATGAACAAAGTCCGGCCTGGCACTTCGCATTGAACCAATCTCTTCTGGACTACCACAAACAAAAATTGACATTAATCGAGTTTTTCCGGTAGTTAAAACAGGCATTTCTACTACCATATCAGCGTCAAACATTCCAGCTAAAGGTCGAGCTGGAACATCAGAGGGTTGCATCACCGCAATTGGCCTTCGATTCCAATTTTCACAAGCTAATCCGGAAATCGGACTAACATCACCAATATTAATAGCTTCTTGTTTAACATTTCCAGGTTCGATTTCAATTAGATTTCCTTGGCGAGAACTTTGGTCGCCGGCTGCCCACCAGGCAATTCCGGTAATAACGATTATTACAACAAAAAAAGCCACCCATTTTTTCCAAAGAAATTTATTTCCGTCGACTGCTTTTTCTTCAGAATCATTTTGACCAGCAAATTGCTTATTATAATCGTTTGGATCAATATTCATATTTGTTTTTAAAAATTATTTATTATTAAATATTCAAAACTTAGAACTAAATGTTCAAATCCTCAATATTGAATACTAACTACTCAATATTATCTCTGACATTCTGGACACCAAAAAGTACCCCTCTGCCCGATTTTAATTCTTTCTATTGCGCCATCACATTCAACGCACCTCTGACCCTTCTTATTATACACTTTTAAGATTTTTTGAAAACCCCCCGGCGCTCCACTTGAATCTCGATAATCGCTATCAGTTGTTCCTCGAAGTTCAATAGCTTTTTTAAGAATTCTAACAATTACTTGATACAATTTTTCAGCTTCTTTTTTATTTAAATTCCCTGCCGTTCTCAATGGACTAATTCGAGCTTCAAACAAAGCTTCTGAAGCATAAATGTTTCCTATTCCAACAATTAAAGCCTGATCCATAATTAATATTTTTATATTTTTCCTTTTTTTATTACGAGTTAATTTCCAAAAATATTCAGCATTAAATTCCTTGCTCAAAGGTTCAATTCCCAATTTATTCAAACTTTCATTAACCTCAAGTTTATTTTTTTCTATCAATTCAATTTTTCCAAATTTTCTTAAATCTGAGAATTCTAAACTGGCTTTTGCTCCATCTTTTTTTAAATACCAAATATGTCGAATATATTGATTGACTCGCTCTGAAAAATATTTATTTTTTTTATAATCCTGATCTTTAAACAACAAATGTCCCGTCATTTTCAAATGCACCAACATCACCCATTTATTTTCCAGAAAAATCAAAATATTTTTCCCTCTTCTTTGAACTTTCTTAATTTTCAACCCAATAATTTCTTTTCTAAATTCTTCCAAGGACATCTTAATAGACTTTTCCCAATCAGTCCAAAAATCAATAATTTTATAATTAATAATTTTTTCTTGCAAATCTCGCACTACAGTTTCTACCTCTGGTAATTCTGGCATGCTTTTATTTTAATTATTATTTAAAATAATTCCAAATTTCCAAAATTGTCCCTAGAACAAAAGCCAAGGACAAAAATATCGCCATTCTTTTCCTTAGATTACCTTTAAAAATTGTTCTTCGTTTGCTATTCTTTGCTTCTTTAACTCTGTAATAAACTGCAATCAAAATTATACCATATAATCCACCCGTAATCGCTCCAGTCAAACCAATTACTCCAGTCAGATTCCTTATTCCTATTAAATACAAAAGAAACGGCACCCCAGCCGCTAATAACCAAGCCAAATTTTTATCAATTCCCTGATCCCACCAATAAACCTCCCTCAGTGATTGAGAAATAATAATATAAGAAGTGACAATAGCCAATAATCCAAAAATCAAAGCCGGCACCATCATTGAATTATCTAATTGAGTGCTTAAACCAAGCATAACATCAGAACTCGTTTCTACGCCCGTGACGCCAATCACCAAAAAAGCAAAAAAGGCGATCAAGACAACTGGTAAAATAGTTCCCCAAATAATGGCGCTTCTAATTTTACGTTTTTCTTTTTCCAAAAGTCGACAAATCTCCGGAATCGCAGATTGCCCTCCAATTGCAAAAAAAACAACTCCATAAGGCAATAATAAATTTTTTAAATTTATCAATTCATAATTATCAACATTCCAAAATCCCAAACTCCGCCAACTCAAACCGGCAATCGCCAAGACCAACAAAACAGTCAAGAAAGCCTCTGCCCGAGCAATCATTTTTAAACCAAAGAGCACAATTGCGGTTTCAATTATAAATAAAATTATTGTATAGAAAAATTCTGTTCCACCCCAACGAGGACTTAAAAGCTGATGTAAAAAAAGGCCCCCTAAAATGATATAGGCCAATAAAGTTCCATTTTTCCCTAAAAGCGCGATAAAAAAAGCGATCTTTTTAAAAAATCCATTAAAATAATATCCAACATATCCAACCATTCGATGCTTTTCGGAATTTGCCAAAACAATTTCAGCATAAAATAAATGAAGCGTCAATTGAATGCTCAATAAAATTGGAAAATATATTAGAATTGATAAAATTCCCGCTTTTTGAATAACATAAGGCACTGCAAAAATTCCCGCGCCTAAAACCGTTCCGACTAAAATCGCTACTGCCTTAAAATAATTCCGACTCATTTATATTAGTTAAAAGTTTGTAAGGTTTGTAAAGTTAAAAAGTTTGAAAGCTAGTCAAATTTATAAAGTCACAAACTTTACGAACTTTATGAACTTTATCAACTTTATAAACTCATTATAATTCCGCCCAATTGTTTCCGACTGAAGTGGCAACTTTTAAAGGCACCTTCAATTGATAAGCTTCCTCCATTGCTTTTTCAACTTCAACCAAAAATTTATCTACTAATTTTTCATCCACTTCAAATATTAATTCATCATGAATTTGAAGAATCATTTTAACTTGCTTTGACTGATAATTAATCAAAACATTTTCTTTCACATCAATCATAGACTTCTTCATAATGTCAGCCGCCAATCCTTGAATGGGCAAATTAATCGCAATTCGCTCCGCCGCATTTTTTACTTGGAAATTACTAGAATTTATTCCCCCGACATATCTTCGCCGACCCATTTCAGTTTCGACATAACCATTTTCAGCAGCAAATTTTTTAGTTTCTTCTAAATATTTTTTTAGAACATTAAAGTTTTTCATATACTGCTCTATAAAAAATTCGGCTCGCTCTCGAGAAACTCCACTGTCTTGCATAAAACCATAAGTTCCCATTCCATACAAAACTCCAAAGTTCAAAGACTTAGCTTCTTTCCGTTGCTCTTTAGTCACTTCACTCAACTCAATTTCGTTTACCCAGCTCGCGGTCGTTTGATGAATATCTCGATCATTTTGAAAAACTTCAATCATTTTTGGATCTCCAGAAACATGAGCAGCTACACGTAAATCAATTTGAGAATAATCCACTGCTACTAATTTTTTACCCTTTTCAACTGTAAAAGCTGTTCGAATCATTTTAGCCAATTCACCTTTGCGAGGAATATTTTGTAAATTAGGTTCAGAGGAAGATAACCTTCCAGTGGCCGTGACAGTTTGGTTAAAAGTAGTATGAATTCGATTATCGCCAGTAATCAATTTCGGCAAAGCATCCGCATAAGTGGTTTTTAATTTAAAAATTTCTCGATATCTTTCAACTTTGGTAATTACTGGATGTTGATCTTCAATTTTTTTTAACTGATCAGCGTTAGTAGAAAATCCAGTTTTACCTTTTTTAATTCCGACTGTGGAAATTTTTAATTTTTCAAATAAAACTCCCGCTAATTGACTTGGGGAACTGATATTGAATTCTTGCCCAGACAATTCAAAAATTTCTTTCTCGAGCTGTCGAATTTCTTCATCAGTTATTTTTGAAACTACTTGAAAAATTTTCTTATCCGCTCCCATTCCCCAAAATTCCATTTGAGCTAAAATTTTCATCAAAGGATTTTCCAGGTTATTCAAAAGTGTTTTTAAATTTCCAAATTTGCTATCAGTTTTTTTCTTGATTTGTTCCTGACTAATTAAATCGATTTTTTCTTGATATTCTTTTTGCAATTTATGAATCCAAATCGCTTGTTCTAGCAACTCTTTTTCTTCTGCTTCAGAATTATCAATCAATAAACTAGCTTGACCCTTTTTAGTAGTTTTATATTTCAATTCCTCTCCAAATTCTTCAAAAATTAGCTTTTCTAATTTATTTCCAGAGCCAGCACTTATCAAATAACTCGCAAGCTGAACGTCAAAAAAATTATTTAGAAAATCTTTATTTTTAGCTTTATCAATAAAATAATTCAAGCTATTTTTAATGTTATAGCCAATTTTTAAAATTTCAGGATTTTCCAAAAATTCTCCGATTTTTTTACTCCAAGCTCCTTCCAGAAAATAGCTTTCAAATTTTTCTCCCTTTTTCAGGGCTATTCCAATTCTATCAATTTTCTTGCTACCCTCTTTATTCTTAAAAGCCAAGGCCACTTTCTTAACTTTTAAAATTGCCTTAGTCAAATTAGTCCATTCAACTTCATTTTGAATATTCTTATAATTTTTTATTTCAAATGATTTTTGGGTTTTAAAACTGTTTTCACCAAAAAATCTCTTCAGCAAAGATTTAAATTCCAAACTAACCAAAAACTGACGGAATTTTTCATTTTTAAAATCTTTTTTCAAACAATCCTCCAAATTAAAATCAATTTCAATATCCTGTTTTATTTCTGCCAAATATTGACTTAAAAAAGCTTTTTCTTTATCGACTTCTAATTTCTTTTTGACCGCCTTGGAAGAAACTTGACCTAAATTAACATAAAGATTTTCTAAAGTTTTAAATTCCAAAATTAAATCTGTCGCTGTTTTGTCTCCCACCCCAGCCACTCCAGGAATATTATCCGATGGATCGCCTCTAAGCGCCTTATAATCTACAACTTGACTCGGATCAATTTTAAATTTTTCTATAACTTTTTCTTTATCAAAAATCACCGCGTCGTTGATTCCTCGTCCTAAAGTGAAAATTTTAGTATTCTTATTAACTAATTGCAAAGTATCTTTGTCTCCCGTAACAATATATTTTTCAATTTCTTCATTGCCATTCAAAATTCGAGAAATCGTTCCGATTACATCATCAGCTTCAAATCCTTCTTCCTGATAAATCGGAATTCCACACGATTCCAAAAATTGTCGAACTAATGGAATTTGAGCATATAAATCATCAGGCGCTTTTTTTCGATTAGCTTTATAAAGTTTGTATTTTTTATGACGAAAAGTTTTTTTAGGTAAATCAAAAGTAGCCACAATATAATCTGGCTTAACCTGATCCATCGCATTTTGCAAAGTAGTAATATAACCATAAACTGCATTAACCAAAACTCCCTGCTTCGTCATAAAAGGCGGAAGAGCATGATAGGCCCTATGCACCAAAGCATTAGAATCAATTATTAAGATTTTTTTAATTTCAGACATAGATCTATCTAGTTTTTAGCATTAACAACATTCTACTACAATAAAAGCATTTTTAGAAGATGAGAAATCTTAAAAAAATTTAGACATCAAACCATTCTAAATTTTAAAGGCTTATCTGTTTGGGTGCAATTCGAGGCGGATTTGAGCACCGAACGAGATGTATTCAAAAGGTACATTGAGAGAGTGGCGGAAAAAGGAATTAATCTTAAATACAATTTCGTAACGAAATTTAAAATTTTTAATAATAAATTTTTCAAACAATTTTTGCAAAACTAATGGATTAGTTTAAGAAAATTTTTGGTAAATTTAATTAAAAATTTTAAATTGCAGTAGGAAGAATATTTAAGATTAGTTCCAAACAAAGAAGTGCACCAAACAAATAAGTCCGCAAAATAACTAATAGTGTATTATTATAGGCGTTCCTATCCCTACAAAATCATAAACATTCTTAGCCGGACCAACTCCAAGTCGAACACAACCATGGGAAACAGGAATTCCCAAGTGATTCGCCCCTTCCTTATAACCACCTGGCCATTCTGGAAGTTCATGAATTCCATGTCCTTCCTTGGTAAACTGAAGAAACCACGGCATATACAAACCATATGTAGCCGACCAAGGCCTTGTCGCTTGAGCCAACACTTTAAATTCCCCCGTTGGAGTATTCATCCCTCTAATTCCAGTTGAAACTTTGTAAGCGCCTAGCTCCTTTCCATTTTCAAAAATATACAAATTTTGTTTTGATAAATCTATGTCAATATATTTTCCAACCATTTTTTGAGATTCTTGCAACTCCAATCTTTCTTCTGTTTTAGTTGGAATGCCCTTAGAATTCCAACTATAGACAACCACTGAAGGCCGTTTCGTTTTAAAAATTGTTTTAGCTATTTCTTGACTAAAATCAAGATAATTCCGACTCTTAATATCAACCGTTATCTTATATTCAGTATCAAATAACAAATCGTTAATCGGTTTAATAATTATTTTATTTTTTTCCGTTGTTTCGATATTTTCAAATTCAAAAATCGGATCAGTTTTTATTTTTAAATAATATTGACTGGCTATTGACTCTTCAAATTCAAAGGTAATTTCCGTTCTGATTCCAACTTCGATTTGACCTTCAAACGGTGATATAGATTCCAATTTGGGTAATGAATCAGTAGAAAAAAATATTTCGGTTCCCTCATTCAAAAATCCCCACTTCCCCTTGAAACTTTTTAATTTTAATTCATAATCGACCTCCGGAATTAACTGCTCTTTTATTGTTAATTGTAATTGATGATTGGTAATCCAACTACTTTCATATTCTAATTGAGGTTTAATTAGAATATTTTCATTAAAATTTTCAATTTGAACCGGCCCGGTAAAAGAAATAATGATTCGATCGCCTTTGATAATTTGATTTAATTCCTTGCTTGATCTTTTTTGACTAAAAAATTTAAAATCAGACTCAATAGTTTTTTCTTTCCAAAAAGTTATTCCTAAAATGGCTATAATCAAAAAAAATAAAATTGTTACTAGCAAAATCGTCGCTCCATCAAATATTTTTTTATTTTTTATCATTTTAAATTATTTTATTTGGACAAAAAAGTTTTCCAGAAGTAATCTTGGATTAACATTGGGATTACTACGCAAAATTTCCTGAGCTTCATTTAATTGTTTGGAAATTTGAAAAACCTTTTTCTGAATTCGAATATCTTGATTTTCCAAAATATTTTTTTTCAAAAAAATACTCAAATAATAGCTCCAATCAACCAAATATTCCGCAAATAATTGTTTATTTTTTGTTTCATCATGGGCAATCTGAAAACCAGTTTTTAAATCTCCTCGCAAAGCTTTTTTAAAATTCTCCAATTTTTCCAAATGCATTTCTCGATACTGAGTATCGCTTAAAAATTTTTCCGCTTCTTTGATTCTCCCGCGCGCCAAAAAAACAATATTCTCCAATATCTCTTTATCCAAATCAGTTTCTTGATTCTCCAAAAATTGATAAATATCTTTTTCACTTTTTAAATTAAAATAAATTTTTTGACAACGTGATTTTATAGTATCCAAAACTCCACCCTCTCCAGAAGCCGTAAAAATTACTACGGAATTTCCCGACAATTCTTCCACCGTTTTTAATAAACTATTAGCAGCAGTTAAGGTTAACTTTTCAATTGATTGAATTATCAAAAATTTTTTCGTAGCTTCTTGAGAATAATAACTGAACATTTTCAAAGCTTCTTTAACTTGATTGATGGAAATTTGTTTTTCTCTAATTTTGCCCTTTTTTTCTTCAATTTCTGGTTTAACTAAAATCACGTCCGAATGCGCTCCAACTTCAATCAAGGCTCTCTTCCCTTTCAGTTTTTCATCCAATTCTAAAAAATCAAACACCAAATCAGCCTTTCCCGTACCTCTTGGACCAACTAGAAGATAAGCGCCAGAAACGCGGTTTTGAGTGTGGATTTTAGTTAGTCGAGACCAAACAGTTTTGTTTATTATTTGAGGAGTTAACATTCGCTTCGCTTTAATTTTGAATTTTGAATTTTGCACCCAAAGAGCATTATAAATTTCGATTCAATTTTTAATTTTATAATTTTTAATTTTATAAATAAATTCTAAATCTAAAATCTTAAACCTTTGCTTAATTTTCGTCTGTCATTCCCGCGGAGGCGGGAATCCAGTCCGATTTTGAATACTTTAATTTTGTAATTTTTAAATAAATTATAAATCTAAAATCTTACTTTACATTTTCTTTCAAATCTTGTTCTATCTTTATTTAAAATATCTTTTCTATATTCTGTTTTATTTATCCTATCGTTAGTGTCAAATTGTCTATTATTTTTATAAACATTGAGCACTGAAACCATAGAGAAAAGAACAGTTATAGAAAGAGCAAAAATTGCAATTCTATTGCTAATTTTAGAATTTCGATATGCCAAATAATTAAAATATGCTTCATAACTTAATATATATTTTGATTGATCACAATTACCATTCCCCATTTTTTCCAATAACACAAAAGGAGTAACCCTGCTTGATAAACCATTTTTATTATTATAAGCTTCATTAAAAAATTCATTCACCACTCTCCAATCACTATCTCTTCTCTCGTAATGCTTACGAAAATATTCATACATAAAACCACTATGAAATCTCATTCCATATTCTATTGCTCGAAGATGAATCGTATCTTCTTTTTTGTTTCTTTGAAAAATTCTTTTATAATTCTTCTTTATACTTTTAAAAATTTTCAATTTCCAAAAATTAAGGTTTATTTATAAAATTAATTCATTCGAAATTGAATCCCGCCTTCGATAAACCTTCGGCGAGGCAAGCGAAATTCAAAATTTAAAATTCAAAATTTTCTAGTGTACATCATAGTGTACACTATAGTAGTCTCTAAAAATAATGTTTTATTCTTTAATTTCCTGGATTCCCGCCTCCGCGGGAATGACAAAGTAAAATTCAAAATTCTCTTATATATACGACAATAGCCTCTAAAAATATTTTAAAATAATATTTTTAAAAATTAAATCGTTCGAAATTGAAGCAAAATTTAAAATTTTATCCTCGCGTACATCATAGTAATCTCCGTAGAGACTACTACGGAGACCACTAAAAGTATCTTGGACGCGCTTTTGAAATTTGTCATTTAGTTTTGATTTGGAGTAATTTGGAATAATTTGAGCTTTGAAATAATTTTGAAAGCGTCTTTAATCAGCCTTCACCGCCTTATCAACAAATATTTTTAATTCTCTCTCGAACCTACTTTGACCAAACTTCTCCGCTTGCTTCCTAATTTTCCTAAAATCAAATTTTTTCTCATTCTCAATAAACCTCTGCACTCCATCAGCTACCATTTCAACCTCGGGATTATCAAAAAATTCTCCAGTCGATCCTTCCACTACCGTTTCCGTTACTCCCCCGGCGCGCAAAGCAATAACCGGTTTTCCAGCTGACATCGCTTCCACTGGCGCAATTCCAAAATCATCTTCACAAACAAAGACAAAAGCTCGAGCATTTTCATAAAATTTGATCAATCGCTTTCGATCAACGCCACCAATTATCCTAATCTTATCAGAATTCTTAGCCTCTTTAATCTTTTCTTCCAATCTTTTCTTTTCAGGTCCTTCTCCAATAATTATCAACGGTAAACCCAATTTGTCGAAAGCATCAATTAAAATATCGATTCGTTTATAAGCCGACAACCTTGAAACTGTCAAAAAATATCCCTGATGATTTTTAGTAGCCTTGAAATCCGCAACTGCCACTGGCGGATAGATCACTGGAACTTGTCGATTATAATATTTTTTAATTCGAGCTTGGGTATATTTAGAATTAGCGATTAAATAATCCGGTCGCATAGCGGAAGCTCGGTCCCACAATCGCAAATAGTTCAAAAAAATCCGCGTAAAAAATTTGACTCTTCCTTTTAAGCGATTTTCTTCTAAATATTGGTGACTCCAATCCCAGACATACCTGAGAGGCGAATGCATATAACAAATATGAATAGTTTTTGATTTGACCACAATTCCCTTAGAAAAAGCTCCTGAAGATGAAATCACTAATTGATAATCTCTGAAATCAAAAGTCTCCACCGCCGTTGGCATTAAAGGTAATAACCATTTTTTTCTATTTTTTAAAAACTCTGGAAATTTCTGCAAAAAACTAGTCTGAACTTTCTTTTTTTTGAGCCATTTAAATTCAGAATTTTTAAGAATTTTTTTATCAGAAATTAAAGTAAAAATATCTGAATTTTTATAAATACCTGCTATTACCCCCAAAACACTTTCCGCTCCTCCCACGCCAGTCAAAAAATCATGGACTAAGGCAATATTATTTTTCTTTTTTTCCATTTTGATTTAATAAAATTTTAGCCGTTTCCCTCCCACATTTCTCCCAAGAAAATCTCTTAATATTTTCGTTCCCTTTTATAATCATTTTTTTTCTGAACTCTTTATTCTGCAAAATTTTAGCTGAGACTTTAGCAATAGCTTCTGGGCTGTTAGGGTCCGCTAACATTTCCCTAGAATTAGCCACTTCATCCATTGGCCCAATATCAGAAGTAACTACCGGAGAGCCCACTGATTGAGCTTCCAAAATTGGCAAACCAAACCCTTCAGACAAAGATGGAAACATAAATAAATCAGTATTCTTCATTAAAGCCAAACGAGCCGAATCACTCACGTAGCCTTTCACTATGATATCTTTTGAAAATTTTGAAGCATTGATTAATTTTTCAATTTTAGAAAAATCATAACCCGGTTTTCCCGCCAAAACTAATTTTCCTGAATATTGATACTGACTCTTCAAAATTTCAAAAGCCTTGATAATTCCTTCGATATTTTTTCTTTTCTCCACTCTTCCCACAAACAATAAAAAATTATATTCAGGCTTTTGTCCTTCTCTTGTTTCTTTAAAAATATCGGTAAAACCATTATAAACTACTTCAATTTTTTTGTCAGAAGCCTTATACATAGTCACTAAATCCTTCCTAGTATTTTGCGAAATTGAAATAATCCGTTTCGCCCACAAACAACTTTTTTTAATAAAAAATCGATGAAACCAACGAGAATATAAGGAATAACTTTCCGGACAATGCTCATATTCCAAACCATGCACTGTCACCACCGAATTCTTAGGATGAATCCAAGGAACAGTGTGAGCAGGAATAAACAAAACATCTGGTGAATTAGTTAGAAATTCCCAAGCCATTCCAATCTGAGTCCAAAAATATTTAAAAGGAATTTCTTTAGTTTGCCATTTTTCAGGGATATTAAAAGATTTTTTCAACTTTTCCAATCCTCCTGGACGCAAATACAAAATCACCTCGTGATCTTTTAGATCTTTACGAAGACTTTTGACTATTTGATAAGCATATTCTTCAATCCCAGTTTTTTTATCTAAAAAAGCCCGGGAAGCATCAATGGCAATTTTCATGAGAAGTTAAAAAGTTTACAAACTTAATTTAATTTCTTTTTCAATATTTCTATTGCTACCTGAGGGTTGGCTTTTCCGCCAGTGGCTTTCATTATTTGTCCCATCAAAAATTTAATAGCGTTTTCTTTGCCCTTATTGTAATCTTCCACTGAATCAGGATTTTCAGCAATTACTTTTTCAGCAATTTTTTCTAATTCTCCTTCGTCATTAGTTTGAGCTAAACCTTTTTCATCAATAACATGGCTTGGATCGGAACCTTTCTCGAACATTTCTTTCAAAACCACTTGGGCAATCGAAGAATTAATTTCTCCTTGGTAAATGATTTTAATTAATTCGGCAAAATTTTCTGGGGTAATTTTAATATCTTTAATATCCGACCCTTGATCAAAAAGTTGTTTCTGAGTTTCAGTTAAAAGATAATTGACCGCTAATTTATAAAGTTTTTGATGTTGTTCTTCGGAAATTTCTCCTTCAGTGTTTTGTATCCAATCATCCAGCTCACTACAAATTTGCTCAAAATAATCCGCCATTTCTTTGTAATCCACTAGAATTTCTGCATTCTGTTCGGTTAGCCCTAATTGCTCAACAAACCTAGCACTTCTTTCCCAAGGCAATTCTGGCAAAGAATATTTGATTCTTTCAATTTCTTCATTGGTGAATTTCAATGGCATAATATCAGGTTCTGGAAAATAGCGATAATCATCAGCGTTTTCCTTAATTCGTTGGGAGAAAGTTTTCCCTTTTTCATCGCTCCAACCTCGAGTTTCCTGAACAAGTTTCTCGCCATCATCTAAAGCTTTAGTCTGCCTTTTAATTTCATATTCAATTCCTTTTTCAATGGCTTTAAAAGAATTGATGTTTTTCAATTCAACTTTTGTTCCAGATAAACGATCCTCTCCCTCCTTATGCAAAGAAATATTAGCCTCACATCGCATCTGACCTTTTTCCATATCCGCAGTTGAAATTCTCAAATATCGAAAAAGCCTTCGGAGTTCAGTGCAAAATTGTTTGGCCTCAACCGAGGAGGTCAAATCTGGTTCGCTTACCAATTCCATCAAAGGAACTCCCGCTCGATTAAAATCAACCAAAGTGCCACTCTTAGTATGCATTAATTTTCCGGTATCTTCTTCTAAATGAATCCGAGTAATTCCAATCTTACTTTTTTGTTTTTGCTCATCTTTATCCCAATAATCAAAATCCAATTGCCCTTTTCCACAAATCGGTTGATCATACTGAGAGATTTGATAGCCCTTGGGCAAATCTGGATAAAAATAGTTTTTTCGATCAAATTTGGTTTCATTGGCAATTTTGCAATTCAAAGCCAATCCGGCTCGCATCACATATTCAATCGCCTTAACATTTGGGACGGGAATGGCTCCTGGCTGAGCCGTACAAACATCACAAATATTTTGATTCGGTTCCTTGGTCAATCCCATTCCGTTTTTGCAAGAGCAAAACATTTTACTCTCCGTCCCCAATTCCACGTGAACTTCCATCCCAATCGTCACTTTATATTTTGCCATTTTAATCAATTACTGCTTATTTTAACAAATTTTTAGAGACTATTTTAAATTACATTTTTTAAAAAAGGTAATTTAAAAGAGCCTCCAAGCTATTTAAGTATATTTTACCTCAATAAATCTTCTTCTGCAATGCGCTTTTTGCTCACACCCAAAATCCTTTTATTCCAGATTGTCAAGAAATGCTATTGACAAATGTACAAAAGTATGCTATAGTTGCAGGCAGTTATTTAAAAACCTGTCTTGCATTTGGCGAAATATAACATCAATTAAGACGCTTTAAAAAACGAGCGTCTAGGGAGGCTCAAATGAAAAAATTAGAAGCTATTGAACTGGCAACAGAAATTACTGAAACTATTAAACTTGTATCAGTCAAAGCCCATCGTTTTGCCTGACAAGAAAAAATTAAAATATTTGATTTTTTAATTTTTGGCTCCACGGTCAAAAAATGTAGCGATGAAAAAGTTGGAGACCTTGAAATGATCATATTCGATAATGGAAAATTATCAGAAGATTATACTATTGATCACCAAGAAGAAGATTGGTATTACCAATTAAAAGAAAATCTTCAATTTCTTCTTGACGATTATTCCCGTGTAGTTCCACTTCCAACCCATAAAAGGATAGGGGAATTACAAGAGAAAATAGAAAAGAACGATTCCAAAGTTGACCTTCATATTCTTCCCGCAAAATTTTTTAGAAATAAAAAATTTAGAAAAGAAGTTGCGAAGAAACACAAGGATCCCAATTTTTTCAAAAATGTCTTCTCCTTGTTGCTCAGACTGAGAAAAGGACAAGAATTTGTTCCAGTTGGTATTCCTTATTTTGAAAAGAAATATCACTGTAATTTACAAGATTTGAAAAAATAGTTTTATTTTTATTTCTAGAAATTTATTCTATTGGTAGTTTAATCGCGCTTTAAGATTTATCAAGAAAAAGACTCTCGAAAACTATTGAGAGCTACGGACCGACAAAACTAAGACCCACCGCACAAAAAAGGTGAGGCAAATCGTTAATTCCATTGGAATCAACGATTTTTTTCTTTGTAAAAAACTTTAAATCAAGTTAGTTTCACTCACTCCATCAATTCCTCTTCTTCCATACACCAAAAAATAGTAAATCTACCCACAATAAAGAAAAAACCAACTTTAAGTGACGGCCGTCACTTAAAGTTGGGAAATTTGGATTAACAACCAAGAATAAGAATGGCTTCCTTTAATTTATTTTAAAAATTTTTCTCAATTTTTTCTCGTTATCTATTTTCAAGGCCGTGATTACCCGAATATATTTTTCAGCTGAATAAAGTCTACTAAGCTCTAAAATACTTTTCTCAAAAGGATAAGGAGAAATAAAGACACTATGTTGAAGCTTAATAAAATTAAGATCGTATAAATGTTTTCTTAATATGGTGCGAAAAATTCTATCAGACTCAGGAATATCAAATAAAACAACTCTCCACTTGCCATCCCATTTTTTAGGTTTTTTAAATTTTATAGTGCTACCTAGCAAATTTAATTTTCTAGCCTCTTTTCTACCCTTTTTTGTTAACGTCAGCTTAAAAGAACCATTTGCCAAAATTTCTTCTTCAACAAGCTTTTCCTTTGCAAGATTTTTGACAGATCTATTAAAACTATCTTGATTTATTTTTTCCCAGTCTCTCTTTAGCGCCTTGAATATTTTATAATATCGGACTGAAGAACCAGACATCCCCAAAGCCGCTCCTCCAAGCAACGCCAACACTATCTTTTTTGTATTTTACCAAATCTATACATTATATTTTTCCAACTTTAAGTGACGGCCGTCACTTAAAGTTGGAAATGTTTATCTATTTATAATTTTTATTTTTGGTTTTAGCTTTGATTTTGGTTTTTCTCACTATTTCTTTTTCTAAAAACCAATCTTCCCCAGAATTAGAGCTAATTTAATGTCTTGGTAGGAAATTTTTTCTTTCAATTCTAGAAAAATTGATTTCAGTTTGATTTTTCCGTTGATCATAAAATCGTCTTCTTTTTTCTTTTTTTTGATTTCCTGAACTGCTTTTTTGACAGAATCGATAAGTTTTGGTTTTGGTTTTAAATAGGAAAAATCAAGATCAGGATATTTTTTTTGAATTTTTTCTAAATGTCCAATTACAGTATTTTCGACTAAACCACGCTCTTTCATAATTTCTTTCAAGCTTTTCTTTTCCTCTAAAAGTTTTTTTGTCACTTCGATAGTGTTCTCCTTTTTGGATTTCCCTCGAAAATCCACCCGCCTTTGGAGAATTTCTTTTTTTAATGTTTTTTTGGTTTCTTCAATTTCCTCTGAATCAACTGTGCCACCTTTCATTAAAATAAACTGGTGAAACATTTTTTCTTTATCTTCCTCTGAAAAAGCTTCAATTTCTTCCCAATTAGATTCTGATTCGGTTTTAATTTTTTCGTCATTATTCAAAACCGCTCGGTCAACCATTAAAGCCACATCATTCAAGCCCATCAATCGCAAACCATCAATTGATTTAATCCGCGACAACGCCACATAACCTTGTCCCACTTCAA
Source organism: uncultured Bdellovibrionales bacterium (assembly GCA_964643985.1). GTDB lineage: Bacteria > Patescibacteriota > Minisyncoccia > Moranbacterales > DUUL01 > UBA2773. The sequence goes on from CAZXUS010000012.1 coordinate 18,188, forward strand.
AAGTTTTAGACAAATCAATTTCAGCGGCATCCAAAGTCATTCCTTGAGATTTATGCACCGTCAAAGCCCAAGCCAATCGCAAGGGAATTTGTTTGACAGTCGCCTTGATTTGACCTTTATCATCTTCCACTTCCCATTGTTCTTGTTTGGCAATGATTTTTCTTCCGGAAAAAATCTGGACTACTGGCGCACCGCTATACTCATCAAAATTAATTATTTTTCCCAGAGTTCCATTGATATAGCCTTTTTCATAATTATTTTTCACAAAAATCACAGCCGCCCCAATTTTCAATTTCAATTCAGGCGAGACCAAAGAGGTTTTAAAAATCCGCTCTCGATGATGTTTAACTCCTTCATCTTCAGAATCAAAAATCATTAAATCCCCCTCGATTCGATTCAATTCTTCTTCATTAATTCGATCCACATCGGCATTGTGAGTATAAAGTCTGGTCACTTTGAAATCATTAGGAAATTCTCGTTTATAACAAGAACGAAAAACCTCCATCGATTTTTCCGAGACACAGCCACCTCGAATCTCATCTAAAATATTTATCAAAGCCAAATCTTCGTGTCTAAATTTCTCATCTAAATAACAAATTTTCAAATCAGCTGATCCCCACAACGTCGTTTGCCAAATGAATTTTTCCTCTTTCAAGCTCCGAGAAATTGGGGGAAGTTGAAAAAAATCTCCTGATAGAACCAATTGCACTCCACCAAACGGTTCACTGGAGCCTTTGAATTTTCGTAAAATTTTATCAATCGTTCGAAAAAGTTCTGGGGGAATCATCGAAACCTCATCAATTATCAAAACACTGAGTCGGCTTAATCTGGTTTGCATAAATCGTTGCTTAACCAAAAAACCGACAAATCCTTCGTCCACCTCTTCACGCACGCCCAAACCAAAAAAAGAATGAATAGTCATTCCGTTGATATGAGAAGCCGCAATTCCGGTGGGCGCCAAGACTACCGGCGTAATTTTCCTGGTTTTTAAATATTCAATATATTTATTGAGTAAATAAGTTTTTCCGGTTCCGGCCGAACCAGTCAAAAAAACATTTTTACCCGCCTTTAAAATCTCCATCGCTGTTTTTTGTTTCATTTTTTGTTTAAAATTTTATAATTAAATAAGCTTATCTTTGATTGTTTCTAAAATCTTACCCATACTACCCAAAAATTTATCGGGATTATTTTTTAGTTCTGCTTTTAATTCTTTTGTAGAAAACCACCTAATTTGTTCTACTTCGTCTTCTTGAATTTTAAAATAATCTAATTTTTTATCAATTTGCAAATAATACCACTGACAAAAATAATTACGTTTTCCAGTTCTTTTGATTTTATGGGCTTTTTTAAAAACCTCTCCTTTCAAGCCAATTTCTTCTTCGGCTTCTTTATAAACATTAGATTCATAAGTTTCGCCTTCTTCGATCGTCCCAGCTACCGCTGGTCCCCATTTTCCTGGATTATTTTTTTTCTGAAAACTTCGTTGCGCCAACAAAACAGCTTCGCTTGAATTTTCAATCCACAAAGCTGAAACTCGATAGGTATCTGCTTGTTTTATTTCTTCAAATTTTTTTGAACCAATAATTTCATCGTTCTCGTCAACTATAATTATTTTATTCATATCTTTAATGACAACTTTTAAATTTTAACATTTTAATTTGATTTGGAACAATTTGCCCGTCTCGCTGAGGCTTGCCGAAGCGGAGAATAATTTGAATTTTGAAATTTGCAACAACCTCTTTTCAGATAAGTTCTCATTGCTCGATCGAAAGCTAATTCCGAATCCTCAGTTTCTTCAATACGCTCATAGCCCACTTTTGCTAGCCATAATTTGAAAGGCTCAGTTTTAGGAGATGGAATAGACTGAATTAATCTCAAAAGATTTTCCGTATCAGCGACATCAGTTTCTCGCATTTTTCCATCCTCAGCTTTTAATTTCAACTGGTTACATTTTGTAACCGTTTCGTTCCCTTCTTTATTTAATCTATATTTCAAAACTTTCCAATAATTTCTAGCGCCTTGATTCGTGCTTTGATTTGTTAAAATTGCAATAATATCAATCACCGAAAAATACCAAAGTTCTTTCTCGTCATCCCAATGACGACGAATTTGGTTATCCTTAAAAATTATAATTGAATTTTCTTTTTTATTCATAATTTTTTAATAAAAATACAAAACTTGACAAATGTCAATGATTCTAATATAATATAGGTACAAATGGCCTTCGGGCTCCGAGACCCTCGTTTATTTATAGACGAGGGATCGTTTTTTATTAGAACTATAACAATTTTTTAATTTTCTTGCGAACTTGCTTGAATTCTTTTTCAGGTAAAACCCTAATTTTACGTATTAGCCTTTTACTAGAAATCAATTTTAATTGAGACAAAATCAAAGAAGATTTAGGATTACTATAATCAAGTTTCAAATAATATTTACCTTTTTTATTTTTAGTAGTCAAAGGCAACGACCAGAAAATATCTTTATTAAATTTTTTTAAAACCAAAACAGGTCTTTCAAAATTACAATTTTTTCCGTCTTGTTCAAAACCAATATTCGCCCCCAGGCTAGTCCACCAAATTTCTCTCTCTTTAAAATAAATTTTACGTTCCTTGGATTGAATTTTTATTTTTATTTTATACCACTTTTCAAAAAGTATTTTTATTGTTTTCATATTTAAAATTTTTCAACTATTTTTTTAGATTTTAAACTTAAAAACTTGAGTGAAGTTCGACCCACCTTCGCTGAAGCTACGGCGAGGCAAGGGAAAATCCGAGTAGCGTATGAGAGCACATCGAAAAGCAACGGAGGATTTAACAAAGAAATTCACCGAATTTTTAAGTTTGAGACTGGAAAACTCCAAAGTTGAAGACTTTTTCTACCCTACCACAAATATTTATCTGATCATCTTTATGTAAAATAATCGGTTGATGTTCGCTATTACGGGATTCTGGCATCAGAACTGGCGTATATTCATCAATTTTATGAAATTTTTTAATTGTGCCTAGACCGTTTATTACCGCTACCACTCGATCTCCCAAAGTCGGTTCTCCTTTAATTTTTTTCACTAGAACCAAATCCCCACTTTCAATATGAGCTTTATTCATACTATCGCCGACCGCTTTCACGAAAAAATAATCTTTTTTATTTCCTTTGATATATTTTTTAGAAATACTAATCGAATCTTCTTCATAATCTTCCGCAAAATTCAAAGCTTCTCCGCAATTGGCGTTTCCCAATAAAGAAATTTCCACTAAACCACTGGCTACTTCCTGCAATAATCGAATTCCCCGCGCTTTTTCAAATCGCTGAACAAAACCTTTTTCCTCTAGGACTCCTAAGTATTGAACCAAACTATTATTACTTTTCAATTCCAAACCATTTTTGCAAAGTTCTCCTCGAAGTTCCTCGAAAGTCGGAGACATTTTCTTCTCTATGATAAATTCTTCGATGGTTTCCAAAACTTTTTCTTGTTTTTTTGTTAATTTTTTGTTCATATTTTTATTTTTAATTTTTATGAATTTATATAACCATATACATACTAAGATAAAAAACTTGGGGCGTCAAGTTTTTTTAATTTACAGTTTACAATTTTCAATTTACAATGAATTTTCAATGACTTAATTTTCAATTTTCAAACGTTTCTTTTTCTTGTTTTTAGCCTTGATTGAGGCTTTTTTTCGTGATATAATAAATTTAAGAAGCTTCTCCGTTCCCTCTAAATTATCATTCAAATCTACCTCACTAAATATGTTAAAAATCTCTAAAATCTTATTTTCAATTCTTTTGTTCAATATAATTTGTCCATATTTTCTATTGACTTTTTCGATAGGAGAAGATAAAACTTCGAAAAGCGCCGTGAGGCGCTATTTTTTTGATTTTAGATTTTAGATTTGATTTGGAATAGCTTGAAATAATTTGCCCGTCTCGCTGAGGCTTGTCGAGACGAAAGCTTTGGAACAATTTTATTTCTTCACTACTCGTTTGAATTCCTCAAAAGTCTCTTCTAGTTCCCTCACAATATCATTCTCCAACTTCTCTTTCAAGATCCTCAAAACCTCCCCATAATACCAAACCTGTTTTTCAACTGGAGCGTTGAAGTCCGTCCACATTGCATCACCTTGCTCTTCATAAATCATCAGCATTGATTTAAGATTGTGAATTTTATCCGCGGCACAAACTAAAAATGATTCCTGACTGTCATTTCGTAAATTTTTTAGATACTGATCTTTTCTTTCCTGCCAAGTTTCTTTGTCAGTTTCACCGTTATTAAAATCTTTATCTTCGCTGACTCCTCGCACAATATTGGCTACTTTTTCTCCAAAATCTTTTTTCAAATCTTCATAATAATAACCTTCAACATCTTCTAATAAATCATGCAATAGGCCAGCCACAATTACATTCTCGTCTTCAACATATTCAGACAAGATAATTGCTACTGAAAAAGGATGGACTATGTAAGGAAGATTAGAACTTTTTCGCATTTGACCATTGTGTTTGTCAGTTGCCAAATTAAGCGCTTTTTGAATTTTTTGAGTTAATTTCATTTGATTTTTTTAAAATAATTTAATTCAGTATAGCATCAATATAGCATTTTTTATTGCTCTATCCAAAGATAAAAACTATAATAAGGATAATCCTTAATCAATCTCAGAAAAAATATGAAGAAAACAAAATTAAATTTATTTGAAATTGGTTCGATATTTTGGATAATGACTAGTTTATTAGTTTTGTTAGTTTCTTTTTTGGGAATTTTTAATATTTATTCAACAATATTAATTATCTTAATTTCTGCTATTATTCCGATTATTTTATATAAAAGAAAAATTCTTCAAATTGAAAAGCTTTCTGGAAGTTTTAAAGTTCTAGTCCTAGTTGTCTTGGGTGTTTCAATTTTGTTTTCAATTTTCACTACTCCCACAATTTTTGGTGGACGAGATGAAGGGTCTTATAGCAATTCAGCTATAATGATGGTCAATGATGGACAGCGCGCGCACGACAGCGAATTAATAGAAAACTTTTTTGATATTTACGGAGAATCTAAAGCTTTGAACTTCCCCGGTTTTCAATATAACTCCGAAGAAAATATTGAAAGTCAATTTTTGCCTGGTTATCCTAGTTGGCTAGCAATTTTCTATCAATTATTCGGTTTAAATGGTCTAAAATTTGCCAATTTAATTCCTTTTATGACTTTGATTTTGTCTTTCTATTTAATCATAACCAAAACTCTTCCTTTAGTAAAAAATGTCGAACCCAAAGAATGTGTTTTGAATTGCAAAAATAAAAACTGTTGGACCCGATTAGATCAAGCTGAACAATTTGGTTGGCTAGGCGCGATTTTTCTGATAACTTTTATGCCCTTAGTGATTTTTTACAAATTTACTTTAAGCGAAATTTACTTCGCTTCGCTCTCTTGGTTTAGCGCCTATTTAATAATCAGATATTTAGAAAATAAACTTTTTCGAAAATTCAAACTAATTTTCATTCCCTTGTTTTTAATGCTTTTCATTCGAATCGAAACAGTCGCAATTATTTTTGCTTTTTTACTAATAATGATCGGGAAAGATTTCAATCACCTCAAACAAGCTCGTTTTCAATTATTTTTTGTTTTTTCAGGGATACTTCTTTTAAGCGTCGTCTGCTTAGAACCTAATTTTTTTATCAACGCCGTCAAAGGAATTTCAGAAATCTCAGGGCTAAATGCCAATGCTATTCCCGAATCTCGTGAAGCCACTCTCTTGAGAAAACTTCTTCCGGATGATTGGAAAAATTTTTATAGTCTTAAAATTTGGTTTAACTATAATTTAGCGCCTTTTTTCTTAATGGCTGGAACATTTTTAATTTTCTTTTTTAAATCAGTTTTTAAAAATAAAAAATTCGGCGACGAAAAAGCACAGGTGATTATTCCTTTTTTACTTTTTTCTCCAACTTTAATTTATCTAATTGATGCTAATATTTCTCTTGATCACCCTTGGATGCTCCGAAGATGGATTTTTACTATTGTGCCCATAATCTTTTTCTATTCAACCTTTTTCTTGTTTTATTTAAGACAAAAAAATAAAGTTTTCTTTAGACTGATTACCACTTTCATAATAATTGGTAATTTAGCTTTATTTACAGTCCCTTCTCAAGAAGCTAACGGCCAATGGAACAATTTTTTAACTTTTTCTCAAAATAAAAACCTACTAGAACAAACTCAAGAATTAGCTAAATTATTTGGCAAAGATGATTTGATTCTAATTTCTCAAAAAACTTCCGGTTCAGGCTGGTCATTAATTTCAGAACCAATGAGAAATATCTTCAATCGTCAAGCCATTTATTTTTTTAATGCCAAAGATTATGCTGAATTAGACCATGATGATTTTAAAGATATTTATCTAATCACTAGCGAACCAGAGAAATTTTTATATGAGAACATTCCCAAAGAAAAAATTACTGAAAAAGTTATCGAAAATATGATCATTAATCCATCAAGAAATCCTTCTCAAAAACCTCAAATATCAGAGACTCGAACAAAAATAAATATTTATAAAATAATTCAATAGAATCTTGATAAATTCTTATCACGTTAGATGACAAAAACAGAAAAAACAAATGAAACTTCTAATTTCAAGTATTTGCTTGGTTTTTCTTTGATTTCTGAAATTGGACCAGCTCGCTTTAAAAAAATTAGTGAACATTTTGAATCGATTGAACAAGCTTGGAATTCATCCGAGACAAAATTAGTCAAAATTTTTGGTCAAAAAATAAGCCAGAAAATAATAGCCGATAGAAATAAAATTAACTTAGAGCAGGAGCTAGAATTATTAAAGACTGAAAATATTGAAGTTATTAGTCCGAAGTTTTCTTTCAAAGATTTCCCTGGAATCAACAGTCAATATTTTCCCCAAAAACTTCAAGAAATTCACTCGACTCCTTTTATCCTATTTACCAAAGGAGAACTAGCATTATTAAATAAAAATCAATTAGCCATCGTTGGCTCTCGCCGTCCTACTCATTACGGAAGACAAGTCATTGAAAAAATAGGCCCTGAAATAACTTTATCAGGTTTGGTTATTACCAGCGGAATGGCAATGGGAATTGACACCCTGGCTCATCGGACCGCTTTAAATAATCATCAACCGACTATCGCGGTTCTAGGAAGCGGATTGGGGCAAAAAATATTACGGAAATCTTTTAATCATAAATTAGGCGAAGAAATAATCGAAAAAAATGGTTTGTTAATTTCTGAATATCCTCCCAATTTCGAAGCCAGTAAATTTACCTTTCCAGCTCGCAACAGAATTATTAGCGGACTTTCTTTGGGCGTTTTAATAATAGAAGCGGCCGAGCGAAGCGGAACACTAATCACTGCCCGTCACGCTATTGAACAAAATCGGGAAATTTTAGTAATTCCTGGAAATATTTTTTCGGAACAATCCATCGGAACTAATAAGTTAATTAAACAGGGAGCTCAACCGATTACTTCTGCTAATGATATTTTTAGGGCTTTGAATTGGAAAATTAGTCAAACTAATTCAACTGAAAAATCTTCTCCGCCAATTCTTAATGACGATACTGAGAAATTAATTTATGCTAAATTATCCTTTGATCCACAGCCGTTAGACAAGCTAATTTTGAAATGTAAGCTGGACATTTCTTTAATTTCCATTAAGCTATCAATGTTAGAGTTACGGGGAATTGTGAAAAATGTAGGGGGAGGATACATCAGAAACTAGCGTTTCAATTTTTAATTTTCAATTTTGTAATTTTTAAATAAATTTTAAATTCTAATTTTTAAACTTCGCGAACGAAACGTTTTGATTTTAAAAATTATGATTTATTTATAAAATTACAAAGTGCCCTCGGGTGAAAATTATAAAATTTTAATTCAACAAATTTACAATTCGAATTAGCAATCCCAATTAAATTTTTTAAAAACCAACAAACATGAAATTATTAATCGTCGAATCGCCCACTAAGGCTAAGACTATTTCCAAATTTTTAGATAAAACCTATAAAGTTGAATCATCCAAGGGACACGTAATGGATTTAAGAAAAAATAAATTGAGCGTAGATTTGGAAAATAATTTTAAACCAGAATATATCATTCCCGAAAAAGCCGAAAAACAAGTGGCTATTTTAAAAAAATTAGCGAACAAAGCAGACACTGTTATCCTGGCGACTGATGAGGACCGCGAAGGAGAAGCTATTGCTTGGCATTTAATTACCGCTTTAGACTTAAAAAACCAAAAAATTGAAAGAATTGCTTTTCACGAAATAACCCAAAAAGCTATTGAAGCAGCTTTAAAAAACCCAGGAAAATTAGATATGGGACTAGTCAATGCCCAACAAGCGCGAAGAGTTTTAGACCGATTAGTAGGTTATAAATTATCTCCATTGTTGTGGAGCAAAATCAGAAGAGGTTTGAGCGCTGGACGAGTTCAATCAGTAGCAGTTCGCTTGATTGTTGAACGAGAGGAAGAAATCAAAAAATTCAAAGATCAAGAATACTGGGAAGTTTCCACAGAACTAGAAAAAGATCAGAAAAAATTTAAAGCTAGACTTTGGAAAAAAGATGATAAAATTTACAAGAAATTAGATATAAATAACGAAAAAGAAGTTCGGGAAATTGAAGCTGATTTGAAAAAATCCAAACCAACTATTGAAAAAATCAATAAAAAAGAAATTAGCAAAAATCCACCTCCTCCTTTTATCACTTCAACCCTGCAACAATCTGCCAACAATATTTTGGGCTTCTCCGCTAAGCAAACTATGATGATTGCGCAGAAACTATATGAAGGAGTGGCATTGGAAGACAAAAAGGCAACCGGACTAATTACCTATATGAGAACAGATTCCTTGAGTCTTTCAGACCAAGCTACTTCCGAAGCCCAAAAAACTATCGATAAATTATTTGGCCCTGAATACGCCTTAGAAAAACCTCGCTTTTACAAAACCAAAGCCAAAGGAGCTCAAGAAGCTCATGAAGCAATTCGACCAACCTTCCCTAGCAAAGATCCTGAATCAATCAAGCAGTATCTCGACTCCAAACAATATCGACTTTATAAATTAATTTGGCAACGAATGGTCGCCAGTCAAATGGCTGCTGCTAAAATTGATTCTACCACCATTGAAATTAGCGCCGATAACTACAAATTAAAAGCTTCCGGTTCGATTGTTCGTTTTGATGGTTATATGAAATTAACCGGTCAAAAAAACGAAGATAATATTTTGCCTGAATTAACAGAAAATGATAAACTGAAATTAAATAAAGTTTTAACCGAACAAAAATTCACGCAACCTCCGAGTCGCTACAATGAAGCCTCTTTAGTCAAGGCTTTGGAAAAAAATGGAATCGGACGACCCTCTACTTACGCCCCAACTATTTCTACCGTTCAAACCAGGGGTTACGTCGAAAAAGACGAAAGTAAAAAACTATTCCCCACTGAAATTGGAACAGTTGTCAATCAACTTTTAGTCGAACATTTTTCCGAAATTGTTGATTATCAATTTACCGCTGATGTTGAAAATAGTCTAGATGAAATTGCTGATAATAAAAAAGAGTGGACAAAAATTATAGGTGATTTTTATAAACCATTTGAAAAAAATTTAAAAATGAAAAACAAAGAAATCAAAAAAGAGGATTTCCAAAAAGATTTGGGACGAAAATGTCCTAATTGTGGAAATAAACTAATTGAAAAATTTGGTCGATTTGGAAAATTTATTGCTTGTAGCAATTATCCAGAATGTAAATTTACCGAAAAAACCAAAGAAGACCAAGCAGTTGAAGATAAAATTATCAAATCTGAGGGCGGTAAAGATGGCAAAGTCATTTGCGAAAAATGTGGTTCTCCAATGAATGTCAAAAACGGACCTTACGGACCTTTCTTGGGTTGTAGCAATTATCCAGCCTGCAAAAATATTAAAAAAGTAGAAAATAAAATTGGAGTAAAATGCCCAGAATGCGGAAGTGATATGGTTGAAAAAAAATCCAAAAAGGGCCGAGTGTTTTATGGCTGTAGTGGTTATCCAAAATGTAATTTTATGAGCTGGTATAAACCAACTGGAGAAAAATGCCCAAATTGCAAAAGTCCCTTGGTTCATAAACCTAATAATAAAATCGCCTGCTCAAAAAAAGATTGCGGTTATGAAAAATAAATTAAAATATTTCGTATTACCTATTGTAAGCCGTTTATCAGTAAACGGCTTTTAAGTTTTATATTACAGTAAATGGTCTTTCCTGAAACAAGAAAAATTTTTCGGCGTTGACAAAAAGATTTTTTAATGTTAAGATATACATTCAAATATCATAGAAACAAAATTAAAAAACAAAAAGTTTCTAAAAATTATTTGATTGTAAATCTTCTTTATTTTAGTTATTATTGCTATTCCTAAAAACTTGTAAAATTTTTAAAAATAGTTTAAAATTAAATTAATTGATAAAAGAAATTTAATAGATTTCTAAAATAAAAAAGAAAATAAAAATAAGCAAAAAATGATGACTTTGAATAAAAATAATTCTCATGACGAGAATAACTCTGAAATGAGTCAAGCCGAGGCACTACAAAAAGTAATTGCTGAAGCCGAAAAAACTATTACTGCCACTAAACAAAAATTAGCCCAAATGCAAGGCTCTCAAAATCTCGATACCCGAAAAGATTTTCGTAATGATAATCCTGGAACTGCTGTTTATGGAGTTTTCGATGGTCAAATAATGATTGGAGAAGATGGCAAACAATATCCAGTCCCTTCTAACTACGCTTCTAAATCCAAGCTAGTAGAAAATGATATGTTAAAATTAACTATAACGCCAACTGGTAATTTTATTTACAAACAAGTTGGTCCAGTCGAGAGAAAATATTTAATTGGAATTGTCGAAAAAGACGAACGAGGAAATTTTGTAATTAATTCAGAAGGCAAAAAATATAAAACTTTATTAGCCGCCGCGACTTATTTTAAAGTTGAAGCTGGAGACGAAATTACCTTAGTAATACCTCGAGACAAAGAGCCAGTTTGGTGTGCTATTGAAAATATTTTAAGAAAAGCGGATGATGTTCATAAAAGCGATATCAATGCCGAAGTTTATGAAAGACTAGCTGAAGTTAAACGAAACGAAATTGAAAATGAGAAACAACAACGGCAACGACACTCTGATTTTGAAAATGAAAAAATCGAAGAAACTCCAGAAAAAGAAAGTTCGGCTCCTTCCGCCATTGAAAGACTAGAAAAAGAGATGGAAGAAGAACGTCAGAAACTGAATGCGCTGAGTACTCACAAAAACGTTGAACTTTCCGAAAAAGAAATCTCAGCCCTTGAAAAAGAAGCTAGCCAACCTGCCATAGAACAATAGAAAAATAAAAAATATATGCAAAAAAATATCAAAAAACTTCTCAAAAAGTATCCAATCATTGGTCAATTTATTCGATTTGGATTAATCGGAGGGTTAAATACAGGTGTTGACTTAGTAATTCTTATTACTTTGATGACTTTAAGCGGTCTTAAGGCTGGAATCGCCTATACTGCTTTCAAGGCTATTTCTTTTTGTATTGCTTCCACCCTGAGTTATTTTATGAATAAACGTTGGGCTTTTAAAGATAAATCCAAGAAAAAAGAAGTTCAAAAATTTTCCCAATTTTTTATGGTGTCTTTGATCGGAGCTTTTATAAATATCACCATCGCTTCTCTAATTGTGAATTACACAAAACCAATATTTGATGAACTTCTTAATTTAAGCATCGGCGGAACTTTATGGGGAACGATTGGCGCATTAGGAGGAACGGCTTTTGGTCTGATTTGGAACTTTTTTGGTTATAAATTGATTGTTTTTAAAAAATAAGCTCGCTCACAAATTGCTCGCTTAAATTATTCAAAGCTCAAAGCTCAAATTATTCCAAATCAAATCTAAATTTCAAAATCTAAATTTCAAAAATCCGCCAACTCAAATTGGTGGGTTTTTAGTCATTTGTCATTTGAATTTCAATTGATATTTGAAGCACTTTGCCCGTCTCGCCAAAGGTTCGCCGAGGTGGAGATTTTGAAATAATTTTTTAAATTTTTCTTCTTTACTTCCCTTCTTTCTCTCTCTATAATAAATAATAGACTAACAAAATAAAAGCTCTTGAATGTCCACTCTCTATCGCAAACATCGTCCGATTCTTTTTTCAGAAATATCTGGTCAATCTCATATTGTTCAAACCCTTTGTAATACCATCACCAATGACCGAATTGGACAAGCCTACCTCTTCACCGGATCGAGAGGAATTGGAAAAACTACTTTAGCTCGACTATTCGCCAAAACCGTAAACTGTCTCAAACCAGTCAAAAAATCTGGAAAAATTTCCATTGAACCTTGCAATAAATGCAAAAATTGTTTAGCTATTATGAATAACAAAACAATCGACATCAACGAAATCGACGCCGCTTCTAATACTGGAGTTGATAACATTCGACAACTTAAAGAAAATATTAATTTAACCCCTTCCCTATTAAAATACAAAATATATATTATCGATGAAGTTCATATGCTTTCAATCGGGGCGTTCAATGCTCTACTGAAAACCCTAGAAGAACCCCCTAAACACGTTATCTTTATTCTAGCCACCACCGAACTTCACAAAATACCAGAAACGATTATTTCACGTTGCCAAAGATTTAATTTCAATCGATTAACTCACAATCAAATTATAGAAAGACTAAGCCAAATTGCCAAAAAAGAAAAAGTTAAAATAGATAATTTAGCCTTAGAAATAATTGCCACTGAAGCCGAAGGCGGGATGCGAGACGCCGAATCTATTCTAAACCAAATTATTTCGCTAGAAGATAAAAACATAACTGGCGAAGAAGTTAGCCAAATTCTTGGCTCTTCTCCCCAAAACCACATTGTTGATTTTATCGAGAAACTTTTAAATGATGACGTCAAAGCAACCTTGAAACAAATTGAAAATCTTCAAACAGAAGGAATTTATTTGGTCAATTTCAATAAAACTATTTTATCGGTTTTAAGAAATTTAATAATTCAAAAAATTAATCCTGACCTAAAAAACAAAAAATCGATTTTTTCTCCGGAAAATACTAGAAAATTAGCTAAATTAGCCGTAAACAATGACTCTCAAGAATTAATTTTAGCGATTGATTTATTTCAAAAAAGTTTGAACGATTCTAAAAATAGTCCTATTGCGCAATTACCATTGGAATTGGCAACAATTGAATTTCATCTTCATAAGAATAAAAATCAAACTACCCCCTCTGTTCCTGTTGATTCTAGTCAAAAACCAACTCTCACTCAACCAAAAAAATTAGAAAAAAACGAACCAAAACCGAAAAAATCAGCTGAGATTGAAACGCCCAAAGAAGAAAAACCAGCCGTTAAAGATTTAATCGAAACCCCGAAAACTGTTTCTACTAAAAATAATTCCAATGAATTTCAAATCATCTTGGATAATTGGTCTAACATTTTAGAAAATGTCAAAGCACAAAGTCAATCAGTTCAGGCTTGTCTAAAAAGTTGTGCTCCGACCGGAGTTGTTAACGGAACTTTTTATATTAAAACCAATTATTCTTTTCACAAAAATCGACTCAATGAAAACCAAAATAAATTGACAATTGCCGAAATAATTGGTAAACTGACCCAGTGCAAAATTAAAGTTGAAATTATCACCGAAGATCAAATGGAGGGATTGGGTTTGAATAATAATTCCTCCCAAGGAGAAGATGTTCTCAGCGACGCCTTGCAGATGATGGGAGGAAAAGTCACGGAATAACTTTGTCAACGGCAACCAGTCATCAGTCATCTACATACCCCACAAACACATACAATGATGACCCATTACCAATGACCGATTACTTTTATTTTAAAAAATAAAATTTTCGAAATCTTACGTTCATTTAAAAAATAATTATCGACAAATAAATATCACCTTCGGGGATCGTCTAATGGTAGGACGACAGGTTTTGATCCTGTTAGTCGGGGTTCGAATCCCTGTCCCCGAACAGCAAGAAAGCAAAAAAGCCCAAAAGGCGTTTTCAAATATTTAAAAAAGGCCGAAAGTTTTTCGCTTCCGGCCTTTTTGTCTTTAATCAAATCCTTTATTTATTCTTGACTCTGAACTTTTTCACACTGGTGTCGCAACCAGTGTCACTATTATCAAACATAACCCGAACTTGGTTACTATTTTGAAAAGCTAATAGCAAAAGAGCAACTTTAGCCTCATAGTTAGCATCTTCCTTCCAGATGTCAAAACGGTTAGCGCAACTACTGTTAGGGTCGATTCTGTCTCCTTCCAGATAAAATTGAAAATTTACATCTGGATAAAGAATATTAATTGTTCTATAACTGTCTGCCCATTGCCAATCCTTGGCGAATGCAATTGGAGACAAAATTGTCATAAAAATCATTGTTATAAAAACAACCTTTAAACTTTTTTTCATTTTAACGCTCCTTTTTTCTAGAATTTAAAATTAAATAGATAGCTGGACTTAAGCCTTTTCTCCTTTCTATTTTAAAGTCAATAAAATTAAAATTATCATTTTCATTGGTTTCAGTAATGTATCCGCTGGAATCTACGCAAATCTCCAAACGGTAATCACCAACAGTGCTGATGGCATCAAACTTAACATTCAAGATGTCTTCACCGTTGCTATTAAGATTCGCGTAATCAGCCCAGAGTAAATTTAATTTTTGTGGATTTTCAAATTCCGGTCCAGATAAGACAAAAGAAACTTCTGGGTAATTCGTAAGATTAGCTAAACCTGATTTTTCAATTTTAACTGGAATTTCAAAATCCTGGTTGATAAAAACTCGCTTGGTTTGATCATGAATATATTCTTGCTCATAAGGAACAATCAAGTTTAAAACAGCCGGAGGAGGTTCTGGCAGATTGAGATGAATTTCTAGTTTTCCACGTTCGTCGCTTTTGTTTTCATCAGAAACATCTC
>CAZXUS010000013.1:0-12360 GCA_964643985.1 uncultured Bdellovibrionales bacterium
GCGGGGACGACCGGATTTGAACCGGCGACCTTCTGCGTGACAGGCAGACGCTCTAACCAGCTGAGCTACGCCCCCAATAATATGATTTTGAAACCTTCTTCCAGTGAAAATTTTAAAGCAAACTTCTCTTTCTGTCGCTTCTTTCGATATAGAATATTCTTCTTTATAAAATACCCTTGCTACACCTTAATAATTCAATACAACAAACTAGATTATACACGATAAAAAGAAAAAAGCAATATTTATTGAATACTAAAAGCCTTTTTCTAAAAATACCAAATATCCTTCCATAAAACTCGCTCTAATCTATCAGGCGCCTCAGTTTCTTCCTCTTCTTCTTTTTCTTCAACTTCTTCCATTGCTTCTTTTAGCGATTTCTCTAATTCTTTGGAAATTTCCTTTTTAGTTTTTTCTTTATCTTTTTGATTTTCTTTTCTAGTTAAATCTTGCTCTTCATCGTAATTAATAAAACTTTCCTTAGGAATAGTATTCCAAACTTGAATTCGACCAAATTTTTCCGAACTAGTAAAATCAAAATAACCTTTATAATTATTACCAATTAATTTTTCGTTATCGGTGGTAATAATTGAAAAATATTGGCAAGTTGTTTTATCTTCAATGGCTTTACTAATTCGATCATACTCAACATCTGGATAATAGACCTTAAAAAGAAATTCATAGGTTCTCTCATAATCAGCAGCAGAATAAAAGCAAGCTATCTTCCCTGTTTTTCGAACTTCACTAGCCATATATTCAGTAGCTAATTTATGTTGAATTAAGACCTTAGCATCGTGTTGTTTAAGAAATATTTTTCGATTAACCGCTTCCTTGTCCTGACTTTTATAATAATCGTGAGCTGTTTTTAATCCATTAAAATTTAGCAACAACATTACAGAGAAAGAAAAGAAAATTATTCCTATTAAAATTTTATTTTTAAATTTTTCCATCCC
Organism: uncultured Bdellovibrionales bacterium; assembly: GCA_964643985.1. Taxonomy (GTDB): domain Bacteria; phylum Patescibacteriota; class Minisyncoccia; order Moranbacterales; family DUUL01; genus UBA2773. The sequence continues at coordinate 951 of CAZXUS010000013.1, forward strand.
AACATAGATAAAACCAACCAAAACAAAAGGCACGGCAGCAATTGGCATAAAAAATCGAGGTTTCAAACTAGTATCAGTTTTTAGTTGCAAAACCACGAAGACTAAAAACCAAATTAAAATTAAATAAAGAAAAGGCCGTTGTTCTTTTTGTTTTTTCCATAAATAAATTAGTGAAAATAACCCGACTAGAATCAAGGCCAAACCGCCCCAAGCTGAAATGAAACTGTCTTTATGACCGAAAGAAGTTAAGAACATTGAAAAAGAAATACTAATTTGTCGAATTTTTTCCCACAAACTAGCTCCATCTCCTCCGGTTTTAGCCGTCACGGCATAAATAAATTGATTTAAATTATCACCCTTGGTATAAATATCGCTTAATACCACCGGGATGTAAAAAAATAATCCGGTTGAAATCGCTCCAACCCAGTATTTCCAATTAATTTTTCGAGGAAAATATTTAAGCCAAAACAAAAAGGCAACAACAGGATAACCGACAAAAGCCACAAAATGAAGTTGACTAGAAATAGCATAAGCTAAAGCTACCACCAAAAGCCATAGCCCTCTTTTTTGGGCTTCTTTTTCTTGGGAAGATTTGAAAAGCGCTAGAATAAATAACAATCCCCAAAAAGAAATTGAATTGGGATTCCAAGCAAATCGAGCATATTGAACAATAATGAAAGAAAAACTATAAAGAGTTGTTAATAAAAGTGAATTTCTTCGAGAAAAAAATTGCCTTAAAAAATAGAATAAAAGCGGAATAGTTAAGATTGAAAAAAGCAAATCAGGAAAAGCAAAGATATGAGGTTCGATACTGTTAAATATTTTGGCTGAAAAATATTGCATATAATAGAAAGCTGGACCCATTCTCAAAAAAGTTCCTGCCGCTCGAGGTCCCAGCAAAGTCAAATCTCCTGGTCCGTTTTCGAAAGCCGCGGTGGCTAATTTGGCGTCTCGAACCTGATCAGCCTTGAAAAAAAGCCAATCCTCAAAATTATAGACTCGAACAAAAACTCCGCCTAAAATAATAAGCGCTAATATTATCACTACCGAATTTTTTTTAATAAATTTCTTCCAATCTTTCATTCATTTAAAATAATTTTTAAAATTTTTAGATTCGTTACAATTTGAGGAGAATTTGAGTACTGAACGAGATGTATTCGATGATACATCGAGTGAGTGACAGAAAATTCGACCCGTCTCCGTTAAAACTTCGACGGGGCAAGCAAGAAAGTGTAGCGAATCTAAAGATTTTATTTTATTTTTAGTTTCCAAACTAGTTTAGTCACCAAAACAAAATTCATTATTGTTGCCGCTAAAATTCCGACAAAAGCCCCGAAAATATAATACAATCCAAGATTTATCATTAATCGATAAACTAAAAAATTTAAGATCATTGTCAAAAAAGAAATCAGATAATAAATCACAATTCTTCGCATACTTTCATTTCTAGTCTCTGATTTTTTATCGCCGTAAGTAAACAGCGAATTAAGAAAATAATTAGAAAAAATTGACAAGACAACCGCGATCGCCCAAGCAAAATTTTCATTCATTTTGTAAAATTCCACCAAACCATATAATACTCCAAGATTAACAAAAACACCACTTCCCCCAACTATACAAAATTTTAAAAATCTTCCAGCCTCTGGAATAGTCGTAAAAATAGTCCATAAATGTTTAAAAAATTCCAACCCTTGTTTCATCGTGGCCTTGCTGTCATCATTTTCTCGAGTTAAAAAAGTATAAGGAACTTCGCTAACTTTATTATGTTTAGTCCTCATTAAAATTTCTACTGAAATTTTAAAACCGCAAGGATCAAGCTTGGCACCTTTAAGAATACTTTTTTTAAATAGCAACAATCCGCCCAAAGGATCTGAGGTCTGCCTAGCTGGAATAAAAAGAATTTGAGTAAAATATTTAACTCCCAGGGAAACCGCTCTTCGATAAATTCCATAAAAAGTTTTTAAACTCCCTAACCCCTCGGCACTCCCACCTTTAATATAACGAGTCCCAAAAACTATCTCTGCCTGATCTTTCAGGGCTTTCTCATAAAGCTTAGAAACTATTTGAGGCGGATGTTGTAAGTCGCTATCTATACAACAAATATATTCCCCATTGGCTTTTTCAAAACCTTCAATAAAAGCTGTTGCCAAACCAGTTCGCCGTTCTTTCGGTCGATGGATTATTCGAACTTGAATGTTTTTTCTATTTTTGATTTCTTTTTTTATGACTTCTGGCGTTTCATCGCTACTATCATCCACAAACAGAACTTCATAGTTTATTTTTTTATTTTTCATTGCCTTGCTGATAATATCCAACAAAGGCTTGATATTATCTTTTTCGTTAAAAGTTGGCGGCACTATGGTTAAATCACATTTATTTTTCATATTTTTATTATCTCTTAATTATTCGAATCTTTTTCCTTGCTTTCTTCTTCGTCTTCAAAAGCTTCTTCATTTTCTTCCGCGTTGACTAAAGCTTTATATTTTTCCGGAGCTTGAATACTTTGTTCATTGCAAACAGCCGTTTCTCCATTCACCAACAAAGTAGTGTACTCTTCCGCCTCTTTATCTTTAAAAAACATTTCAATTTTTAGTTCACCATTCTCCATCACGGTAATTTCATAAAAAACTCCCTGGTCTTTATAGTCATCGGTTGATAATAATTGTCGATTATTCTTATGAACTCCCTCCAAAGAATAATAATCGACTCCATCCTCCTTAATATAGCACATTTCTTCGATATGTCCGGAAAAAACGGCCTCAACTCCATATCCAGAAAACAATTCTCTGATTTTATCTCCTTTGATAAATAAATCCTTAGCAGTTTTTAAAAGAGTTTTCTCTAAAGGTGGCTGATGAACAAAAACTAAAATAGTCTTCTCTTCTGATTCTTTCAGTGTTGTCTCTAGCCAACTTTTTTGCGCTTGATCTAAATGTCCTGGATAATAATGTAAATCTGGTGAGGTATTCACACTTTGTCCGTTTTCAGTTGGCTTATTATTACCATCCAAAAAAATTAACCGATATTCTCGAATGTCTTGATAATAATAAGGTTTTTCATAACCAGTAAATTCCAACCATTCACTTTTTGTAAACCCTCTCATTTCGTGATTACCAGCGATATGATAAGCAGGAATCTCCAGCTCTTGAAAAGCTTTAAACAAAATAGGATAAAGTGTTTTTTCTTGATCATCCCGACCGTCAACCAAATCGCCGCCCTCAACAATTACATCCGGCTGATAAGACCCTTCCATTTGTTTTTTGAAATTAGCCATTGGTTGAGAACAACGCCAGTTAATTTCCCACTTATTAGTTTCAGAATCTAATCTACTATAACAATGCAAATCAGTAATATAGCCAATTTTCAATTCAGTTTTTTTAACAGATTCCTTACTTTGAGGATTTTCTATTAAATTCTCATTCTTAAGAGAAACAATAAAAAAAATCCCAAGCAAAAGAAAAATCAACAAACTACTAATAATAATTAGTTTTATTTTAGACATTATAAATTTTTATGGTTTATAATGGGATTACTTCCAATCACAGTTTTGTTACGAAATTTATCAATTTTGAGACCTGCCTACCGGCAGGCAGGTAAATTATTTAAAAATTTTTAAAGCTTTAGCGTTAGCTAAGGCAAGATAATTTTTAGATAATTTAACTAAAATTGTAAAATTACAGTAAAAAGGGTGCTTGGAAACAGTCCCATAATTACAATTTAACACAAATCTTTAAATTCGTTAAGAAATTTATTTTTCAAAAACATCTTTCCACAAAAGAGTTCTGGTCTCTAATTTCGCCGTATCTTTAAAAATTTCATCTCCCTGCTTTGATTTATCTTGACCCCTTCTAACTTTAAGTTGCCATAAAGTTATTGCTCCATCTCGATAAATTTTTTTATAATCAAAACGATCAGCTAAATCCTCCTTAACACCATCGATACTCTTATCGCTCTTAGCAATCACAAACATTACACAATCTTTGGAACTTTCATTCAAATCGTCCAATCTTTTTACCAATAAATTTTCATATTTATAACTAATAACATATTTAAAAGAATTTTTAGTTTGATAATCAGTGCTCAAATAACAAATATTCTTATTTTCTTTGATCGCTTTTTTGCTCATATAATCAGAAGCTCTTTCTATTTGACCAAAAGTTATCAATTCTCGATGTGGTCTTATAATCGGATCTTTAAATGGTAGCTCTCTTTTTGCGCCTTCTTTCAAAGAAGAGTAATACCAATAAATACTATAAACATTTTCGAAAAAAGAAAAACTTACAACAAGAATCAGCAATCCCGTTAACCAAAAACTTTTTTTTGTTTTAATAATAAGCTCTAACCAAAAAGCTAAAACAAAGAAGGCTATTGGTGCAATCGAAATCCAATAGCGAGGTTTTTCTAATCTATCGGCTATCCCAAAATCTATCAGAAAAAAAATTCCAAAATAAAGTAAAATCAAAAAGGCCAAAACTCTTTTCTTTTTAGAACCAATCGAACTTAAAAATTTTGTTTTCTTCAAAAAAACTAAAAAAATCAAGACTAGAGAAGCACCTAGATAAATAAATCTTACTAACTCGATATTTTTAAATTCTTCCTCCGTCACCGGAAAAGGAAAATAGAAATAAAATCTAGCCGTTTTTTCTACAGTCTCAGAAATGTTCTTCCTAAAAGTATCCTCACTTTTCTGCTGACTAACACTGGCCATCAACCTTTTATAATTACCACCCTCATTTTTAATGTCGCTTACAATTACTGGGATATAACAAAAAATTAAAATGAAAAGAGCAATTAAATAATGTTTTAATTGCAATTTTTTCCAACTTCTTTGGTAAATAAAAAATAGAATAAAAACAAAAGTCGTTCCCACCATAGACAAAAAATGAAGTTGTGAAATAATTACCAAAGAAAAAAAGGCCCCTATCATCCAATTTCCGGCCTTCTTTTTTTCAAATAAAAACCTCAAAAGACAAAAAATAAACAATAGCTGCCAAAAAATAAGTTGATTAGGATTCCAAGAAAAACGAGAATATTGAATAATTAAAAAAGAGAAACTAAATAAAGTTGTTGTCGTTAAACTAGTTTTAATTGAAAAAATTTGAGAAATAATCAAATAAAATAAGGGAATAGCCAGAATAGATAAAATTAAATCCGGAATCGCAATTGTCCAGGGACTAGCACTATTAAAAAATTTCATAGAAAAAGCTTGCCCGTAGTAATAATAGGGTCCCATATGCAAAGTACCACCTTTTCCAGCATCACCTGGTAATTTTACACTGGTAATTTTTGGTCCTAAAAGTCGTAATGACCCTACCCCATTTTCCAAAAATTCTCTCGCCATACCAGAATCCCGAACTTGATCAGCTCTAATCAAAAGCCATTCCTTAAAATTATAACCTCGAACAACTCCGGATAAAATCATTAACAATAAAATAAAAATAACAATTTTTTTATTTGTTTTTTGAAAAATTTTTTTATCTCCCAGGAACCAATCTTTAATTTTAGCTTTCATTTATTATTTTTAAATCTGAAACAATTGAACTCATTATAGCCCATTTTAATAAAAAATAAAGTCATTTTTTTACCCTAGAGTTCAACCATAAGAATTTCCCACGGTTGAACCCTGGGGAAATATTTCTAATCTATTAAAAAATGTCACTATTTACAGTGGCATTTTTTAACAATAAATTTTATTTTAAAATATAATTTTACTCATATCGCAAAGCCTCAATCGGATTCAAATTAGCAGCTCTTCTGGCTGGATAATATCCAAAAACAATTCCAATCAAAGCCGAAACTCCCACTGCCAAAATAATTGAAAACATTGAAATTTCAGTTGAAATACCTCCGAATTTGGCCACTCCCAAAGCCACCCCGATTCCCAATAAAATCCCAACCGCTCCCCCAATAAAAGTTAGCACAATTGATTCAAAAAGAAATTGTTGACTGATATCGTTTTTTTTAGCTCCAATCGATTTCCGCAAACCAATCTCTCGGGTTCTTTCCGTCACATTAGTCAACATCATATTCATTATTCCAATTCCCCCAACCACCAAAGAAATTCCCGCCACCGCTCCCAACAGAACAGTGAAAACTTGAGTAGCCGAAGAAGCCATTTCAACAATATCAGATTGATTAAAAATACTAAAATCAGCTTCGTCGGAATTATCAATTCCATGACGAACTAGCAATAATTCTTCGACTTGAGCTTGAGCCTCAGTCATGCTCTCTTGATCAATTATCTGCAAATTTATCAAAGACAAATAATCGTCTCCTTGCAAATATTGTTGATAACTGGCCAGCGGAATATAAACGTTTTCATCTTCATTGGTCATTCCCGAACCACCCTTGGATTCCGTGACGCCAATTATTGAAAAATTAATCCCATTGATTCTTATTTTTTTACCAATCACATCTTCTTCATTCTCAAATAATTCAGTTGCCACGTCTGGACCCAAAACTACCACTTTTGATTTACTATTGTTTTGTTTTTCTGAAATAAAACTGCCTTGAGCTATTTCAATGTTTTTGACTTCACTATATTCAGCCGTCACTCCAGTGACGTTATTATTACTATTATTTGTAGTTGATATCAGCTGTTGCTTTCCGCTTGAAGTTGGCGCAACTTGTTCGATTAGACTGACTTGTTTCTGAATTGTCTCGGAATCTTCCATGGTCAAAGTCTCAGAGCTTCCTCCGCCCCCTCTAGCGGCATAACCAAAACCTTTTTGCGCTCCTGGCATTACCATCAATAAATTTGATCCAATTCCTTCAATTTGATCAGTAATATCTTTTTGGGCGCCATTTCCAATCGCCAACATCGCAATTACCGAAGCAATTCCGATTACAATCCCTAAGACTGTCAAGCCCGAACGAGCTTTATTAGCACTAATAGCATTAAATGTTTCAAAAATTGTATCCGATAAAAGCATTTTTAAATTAATTTTACTTCTATAATTCGAAGTATAGAAGTAAAAATATTAAATAATTATTTAGACTTGTTTTTTACATCTTTGATTATTTTTCCATCCCGAATTATAATTTTTCGCTCTGCCCAATCGGCTACTTCCTCTTCGTGCGTAATTAAAATAATAGTATGTCCATATTCCTTATTAAGTCTTCTAAAAGTTTTCAAAATAAATTCACCCGTTTTAATATCTAAATTCCCAGTTGGTTCATCCGCTAAAATCAAAGAAGGATTATTCACCAAAGCTCTGGCAATTGCCACCCTCTGCATCTGTCCACCAGAAATTTGATTAGATAAATGATTCCACCTCTTCGGATCCAGCTTCACCGCGTTCAAAGCAATCTCTGCCATTTCTCTTCTTTTTTCTCTAGGAGTTTCTTCATAAATCAACGGCAACATCACATTTCGCAACACCGTCGTTCTCGGTAATAAATTAAAAGCCTGAAAAACAAAACCAATCTGCTTTTTTCTAATTTCAGCCAATTGATCTTCGGATAATTCAGAAACATCGTTACCATCTAAAAAATATTTGCCCTCAGTTGGATTATCTAAAGCCCCCAAAATATGCATTAAAGTTGACTTACCGCTTCCCGAAGGACCCATAATCGCCACAAACTCACCTTTTTTTATTTCAAAAGAAACATCATCCAAGGCTTTAGTTTCGTTATTACCTATTTTATATATTTTTGTAAGATTTTTACATTTAAGCATTTTCTTATTTACCTTTTATGGATCTGTTTTTGATTATGATTTTTAAACGAAATTTATCAATTTAATCCCGCGGTTTTCCTCCTCCACCCATTGGCATAATGCTTTTTGTTTCAGTATTTTTTGTTGTTGTAGCACTTTGCTTGACGGAAGTCTGACTAGTTATTAAATCGCCTTCTTCTAAGCCACTCAAAACTTCAGCATAAATATCATCGGTAATCCCAGTTTTAATTGTTTTTTTAATTGTCTTTGATTCTGAATTATTTTCATTTCCTCCCAAAATTACTGACGCATATTCCGATCCATCTCCTTTTTTATTTATCATCGAATTTGAAATTATTAAAACATCTTCGGCCTTATCAATTTCAATATTAACCTCGACACTCATTCCAGGCTTTAATAACTCACTAGAAGTCTCGAAACTAATCACAACGTCATAGCTAACCACTCCAGAACTAACGTTACCAATTGTATCAATTTTTGAAACCTCACCTTCGAATTCCTGCTCTCCAATCGCATCAAAAATTAAAATAGCCTTAGAACCTTTTTTTACTTTTACTGCATCAATTTCATTCAAAGAAATTTCAGCTTGCAATTTTTTAGTTATTATTGAGGCTAAAATTTCATCACGCGAAATTGAATCTCCTACTTCAATGTCCAAACCTGTGACGATCCCATCAAATGGCGCTTCAATTTTATAGTCCACTAAATCCTTATAAGCGTCACTCAAATCATTCATTTTTTGATTAACTGTATTTTGCGCTAATTGTCGCTTCCAACTTTCCTCCAATGTTTTATTGTCAAATTCTCTGGCCGTTTCTTCCTGCTGAATTTGAGCGCTCGATAAACTCAATTGCGCATCTCTAATTTTTTCCATAGCATCGCTACTGTCTAAGACTGCAATAATATCACCTTTTTCGACTAATTGATTATTCTCAACCAAAACTTCAATCACATCCAAACCATCTCCAGCAATTTGCGGTTTCAAATCCACTTGGCTTTCCGCTTGAATTTGACCACTGCCATCAACCGCTAAAACTAAATCGCCCCTTTTGACCGTTTCTGTTTTAAATTGTTTTTCGCTAACACTTTCTGTTTTGTTTTTGTTGTAAAAATAATAACCTCCGCCAACAATAAAAATAAGCAACAATAATTTCCACTTATTGTTTAAGATAATTTTTAAAAAATTTTTCATAATCTCTGCTTAATTTATATAAGATAAGAAATAGAATTAACTACTGCAATAGTAATTACGCACCCTTAAAAAATAGTTTGCAAAAAATAAGAAGCTTCTTCTGGGGAAGAACGAGCTTCTTTAGAAACGTATCATTTTTTATTTAACAATTTTAACTTTTTCAATAATAACATCTTTCAAGGGATGGTCTCGCTGATCAATCTCAACTGCTTCAATCTTATCAACTATCTCCATTCCTTCAAGAACTTCTCCAAAATTTGTATGCTTTCCATCTAACCAAGAAGTTGCATCAGCTGTGACGATAAAAAATTGAGAGCCATTAGTGTTAGGTCCAGAGTTAGCCATCGCCAAAGATCCTCGAACTAATTTATGTTGATTAAATTCATCTTCAAAAGTATACCCCGGACCACCTGTTCCATGTCTACTCCAATCTTCTTCTTTCGACAATGGATCTCCCCCTTGAATCATAAAATCTTTCATCACTCGATGAAATTTAGTTCCGTTATAAAAATCGGACTCCGCTAATTTCAAAAAATTATTCACAGTCTTAGGCGCATCTGGAGTGAAAAGTTTTATCTTAATATCTCCAAAATTAGTAATCATTACGACAATTTGTTCTTCTGCGTACTTCATAGACATTGATTGTTTTAGATTATTATTAACTACATTTTTTTCAGAAACTTCTTTTGTTTTTTCCTCAGAAACTTTTTTAAAAGAAGTTATCAAATCTTCTTCCTCTTCAAATAAAATATTTTCTGATTCCTCATTTTGGCCAAAACAGCCAGAAAAAATCAGGACCAAAGCTACTATAATTGAAAATAAAGCAAATTTCATTTTTTATTTTTAAATTAATTATTATATTATTTTCCATCGACCACTACTCGTAAGTTAAAGAAAAAAATATGAGATTGTATCCATAGACACGTTGAGTATTTTTTTCAAAGTTGCCTGCCTCGGCAAGTAACGCGAGACGGGTAGTTAAAATTATCAAAACTTGGTGAGAAGTGATTAATGAAAAATGGTGCTAGAACATTAAATTGCAATTTTAATTGCAATTTAATTTTAAATGATTTTTCAAAAAACTGCAAATATTTTTTAATTCTTAAATTAATCTGTTAACCAAGACTAGAATAATAAACTTTATTTAGACAATTTTTGAGGCGTTCGACAATCAGGTCGACCTTCTATTTTTTTTATCACAAACGCTTTAAAAGAAAAACCTCCTTGTTTCTCGCCAACCACAATAATTTTATCACCCACTTTTAATTCAGTTCTTCTTTTTATTTTAGTCTTATCATCATAACCGACTTCCCATTTTTCTTTAACTAAATTTTTTATAAAAATTTTGTTTTCTGTTTTTTTAATAATTTCTCCGCCCAGCAATCCATCTTCCACAAAAATTTCATTTTGGGCTTTATTGAAAGGACCACCTCTGAAACTTGGCGGAATTCGATTTTCCGTAAAATCTCTCAAAGGCTGATTGACCCTAAGCTGATGCAAAACAAAACCAAACATTAAAATTATGGTCAACAAAATACTAGCCAACAAAGCAAAACCATATCGATAACCATATCTAGTTTTATGCAAAGCCATCAAACTTAAAAACGAAGCAATAATAATTAACGATAGCCAAACAAAAGGAAACAATCTAAAAAATATTCCTGGATATTGACCAATTCGAATGTGATGAAAAATCTCAAAAGGTAGTTCAAAAATATTAATTAAAACTACTGAGAAAAAAAGTGAACTCAAAATAACCGCCCCAACCACCGCTAACCAAAAAGCACCATTAATCAGCTGACATTGCCATTTAGGAATCGGCTTAATCTGATCTTTTTTTATCTTCTGAAGTATCTCAGAAAATATTTTTTTCTTTACCATATGTTTAAATTAATTGTTTGTATCTTGCTTTTTCTAAGAAAATAGTCTTACCTCGACTAAGCAATGATGCCACTGTTCCCTTCGGTTTTTTAACAATATCCATTATTTCTTCATAATTCTTCTCTTCTAGAAATTTCAAGATCATTACCTCTCGATATTTCAACGGTAAGGACTTCAAAATTTTCTCAGCCTCCCCAAGTTTTTCCTTGTTTATCAACTGCTGTTCAATCCCGATTCCACTTTCAGCTAAAATTAATTTCAAATCATTTTGCTCTAAACCAACATCTTGAAGATGAGTTCCGTTTTTTCGAATCGCATCAATCGTAGTATTTCGTGTTATCTGAAAAACCCAAGTAGAAAATTTATAAGAGTCGTCAAAACTGTTAATATTCTTATAAACTTTAATAAAAACATCTTGCAGAATATCTTCAATGTCTTCCGCGGAAAAATAGGAAACTCTTTTAACAAACCAAAAAAGCTTCTGCCAATATCGATCCATTAAAAAAGTCAGATTATCTGGATTTTCTAAAACCATTTTGACCAAATCCTCATCCGAAGATTTGTCTACATTGATTTTCATCAATCAGTCTTAAAAGATTAAAGTCTCATCCTTTTAACTATTCATCTTAAATATACGCAACTCACGCCAAAAGTTTGCA
>CAZXUS010000013.1:12460-26948 GCA_964643985.1 uncultured Bdellovibrionales bacterium
GCGTTAAAAAGGTTCGGAACCACCAACGCCACGCTAGTCAAAATTATAAAAAGATTTAAATCAGTTTTTCTAGAATTTTTTCCAAGTCCTTTAAAAGCCAAAATTCCAGGCAACAAAAATAACATTGAAAAAATTATTAAACCTAAGAATCCCCAAGAAAAAGCGACTTCTAAAAATATATTCGAAGCATTCAAACCGTGCCCAAAACTATCCATCCCTAGAATTTCCGAAGAACTTCCCAAACCCTGACCAATCACCGGATGACTTTTTATTTCTCGCCAAGTGATGCTATAAATATTTTTTCTAATTTCAACGTTCGGATCAAGTCGATAAACTTTTTTGATTTCCAATCCTAGAGCTTGTTCTTGTTTAATTTCATCCAAGCGAATATGACGACAATCAAATTTTTCCAAATCAGCTGTTTCAAAAATTTTATCTGGAACATTAGAACCCTGTGCACAACTAATAGTTATTTCCTGCAAACCGCTCACCGAACTTCCCGCTCGATTGATTAAATTGAAATTTGATAAACCAAATCCGACCACCACTAAAATTGAGATCCCATAAGCCAATCCCACTACCAAAACCTCTTTCAATATTAGCTTCAATGAAAATTGTTTCAATTTGAAACTATATTTATTCCAAAACAATAAACCAAAATAAACAATTGTTAATCCCAAAAATCCCAGCCAAGCACTTCGGGCCACTGTCAATAAAAGCACTAAAAATATTAAAAATAGATAAAAATTAGACACCCACTGCCCCACTCGTCGAATTTCAAATTGAGCAATCATCGTACTGTTTTTGGTACGAAACAATTGCAACTTCACCCAATAGACAACCGAAGCCAAAAAAACTAAATAAATTCCAAACCAATCTGGCTCCGTAAAAGTTCCGTTAGACCGCTCGGCAAAAACTTGAAAATCAATCCAATTTTGTTTGAAAGCTATTGCTTGATAAATTCCAAAAAGCAAAACCGACAAGGAAGTAGCTACGAAAAACCATAAGGCTTCTAATTTTCTTTGTTGGTCTTGGAAATAAAAACGAGCGAGAAAATAAAACATCATAAATGAAATCAACACGAAATTCAATTTTAAAGTAATTCCAAAAACAATAGCGTTCAATAAAGAAATAAACGCCACCCCACATAAAATTAAAATTAAACCATCAGAAAATCCTAAACCAGAGCCTTTTTTAAAAAATTGAGTCTTATTGAATTTAATTAAATCAGGTAAATTTTTGTTTTTTATTTTAAAAACTATTAATGTCGCAGTTGCCAAAAACAACATCAGACCAATCAGTTGAAAAGGCCGAAAAGAAATTGGGATTTGAGCAGAAGAAATTATGACACTTTCCAAAGGCAACGAAATTATAAAAAGCCAAAAGACCCAAATAGGTCGATACAAAGCCAAGACAAAAACCGCCAGAAAAACTAAAGCAAAACTAATTAAATTCAATGGCAAAAATCCCACTGCATCGGCAATGATCAAAGTAGCATTCAATAAAATTCCAACAACAGCTACCCAAAAATATTCTTTAATCATGACCTTAGTTTATAAAGTTAGAAAGTTAGAAAGTTTATAAAGTTATCATTGCTAATATCGATTGTCATTCCCGCGAAGGCGGGAATCCAGAATTTTTAACTTTTTAATTAGACTTTCGCATTTTAAATTAAAATTTTTATCCTTAACCTTAATTATTTACTTTATTTTCTCAACTCCCTCAATTCTTCCAAAGTTTTTTTGGTGAAATTTTCCCAGCTAAATTTTTTAGCATCAATTTTAGCCTGTTTGATTTTCTGACCCCGACTTTTTTCATCTCTTAAACATTCCAACATTTTTTCCGCCAGACCTTGGTCACTGTCCAAATCAAAAATAAAAGCATTTTTCTTATTGGCGATTTCTTTCAATGAAGAATTCTCCGAAGTCACCACTGGACATTCACAATTAAAAGCCTCTAAAACTGGCAAACCAAAACCTTCATACAAAGAAGGATAACAAAAAAACTTCGCTCCTCGATATAAAGCTGGTAGTTCAACTTGCTCAACAAACCCCAAAGATTTAAATTTATTTTTAGAAATTCCAAACTTATAACAAGCCTCATTTATTTCAGCCTCGATATCGGTCACCAACGGAACTAACTGCGAATTAAATTTTCCCGCCAAAACTAAATCGGGACAATCTTTTTTATTTTTAAATTTACCCCACAAAATTCCGTAAGCCTGAATCAAACCATTTACATTTTTTCGCACATCAAAACCCCCAACATAAAAAATATATTGTTTTGATTCTAATTGAAATTTTTTCAAAACTTTTTCAACCTCACCATCAGTTAATTTTTTCTTAAAAATTTCATCGCAATCAATATAATTTTTGATTATTTGCTTTGATTTTTTCTTATATAATCGAACAACGTCCAGTCTAGAATGATTAGAAATTGTCATTATTTTGTCAACTCTCTTAATCGCTTGATCAACTTTTTTATAATAAGCTCGTTTCCGAAAATTGTTAATATACCACGGAAAAATTTTCACAATCGTATCGTGCACTAACATCAGATGCGGAATTTTTTTAAAAACTGTAGAAGATTGATAGGGCGAGAAAAAAACTTCACACTTATCTCGACGAGCTTCCATCGGCATAAGAAATTTTTCCCAATAAATTTTTCGAATCAAATCATCCCGCCGATAAAAAGGTTTAATAATTTTTTTATTAAAATTTTTCGGTAAGTTAAAATCCAGATCCTCTTCTAGATAAACAAAAAAGTCATCCTCAGGATCAGCCATTTTGCCCAAAGTTTTCAAAAAATTAATTGTCACCTGCCCCATCCCCGCATCTCTCTTCCTCGCAAACGAACCATTAATCCCGATTTTCATTTTTTGTCGATTAATTCTTTATAAATTTTCATTAATTTTTGATAATATTTTTCTTCTCCGTTGATTTTGCGAACTCTACTGACTGCCTCTTTTTGCATAATTTTTAAATCAATTTTACCATTGATTATTAAGGAAATTTTGGCTATCAAATCGTCGATCGAATTCGCCTTGAAGGTTAAACCACTCTTGCCATCCTCAATCATTTCTTTGGTTCCCCCTCGATCCGAAACCAAAACCACAGTACCAAAGGCCATTGCTTCAGAAATAGAAACAGGCGAATTATCAAACCACAAAGAAGTCAGGATGGATAATTTAGCTCGACTGTTATAATAAACCCAATCTTTAGACCATTTTTTTCTAAAACCGATAAAGATTATTTCTTTTTCAAGTTTCCTTTTTTTAACTTCCTCCTTCAACTCAATTTCTTGGGGCCCCTCTCCTAGCAAATAAAGTTTATGTCCTTTCAATTTTTTAGCACTTTTTAAAAAACTAAAAGCCTCAATTAAATTCATCAATCCCTTTTCTTCCGAAAGTCTACCACTGTAAATAAAAAACTTTTCTTTCTCAAAAACTGGTTTGTAATCTTTCAAATTTAAAACATTTCGTAAAAGTTTAATTCTTTTTTCTGCAAAGCCAAATTCGATAAATTTATTTTTCATAAATTCACTTGGAGCTAAAAGAAAATCGATCTTATCGTATGATTTCAAAAATTTATGAATATAGGATTCCAACATCCCAACAAAGCTAGCTCCACGAGAATTCTTCAAACATTTATTTAAGAAACAATTATAGTATTTGCCTCCTTTACATTTTTCGCAAAGTTGACCCTTGTTGAAAAGTTTATAATTAGGGCAAATCAATTCATAGGCAGAGAGTTTGTGAACAATTGGAATATTTTTCCGTTTTAGTCCGAATAAAACTGAGGGAGTTATGTAATGATATATATCATGAATGTGAGCAATTTGAGGCCTTTCTTCCATCACTAATGCTTGAATTTTTTGCTTAGATTCAAAATTAAAAATTACACGAGGAACTAATTTAATTTTGCTTAAAAAATTTTTAACTGCATTGATATCAAAATTTTTAATAAAATATTTAGAATAAATACTTTTTTCATTTAAAGGATTTTTCATTGAAAAAACAATAATTTTATGGCCTTTTCTTTCAAAAAGTTTTTTGGTCTCAAAAAAAGCCGTGATTGAACCGCCACTTCGATGTTGATTAAAATATTTGTGAATATGCAAAATTCTCATAAGCATTTTACTTTAATTTTTTTATCGATTATAATAAAAACTAATTAATAAAGAAATATGCTTGCTTCAAAAAACAAAAAAAAATTTATTGGTTTTATTCTACTGACAGGATTAATTATAATTTTAACATTAAATCTTTTTTTTATCCAGTCTTTCCTTGTTGGTATTGCCTTAGTAATAGGGTTGCTTTTAATAATGATTTTTTTTTACAACCCCAAAATAGGGCTATTATTATTTTTAATTATTAGACCGCTAGTTGACAATCAGGGAGAAATAGTAAATATCCCAATTTTTGTAAATAATTTAACAATAAACCTTTCTGCTTTATTGGGAATCTTATTTATAAGCCTAACTAGTCTTTTTTTGTTGAAAAAAGGCAAACAATTAAAATATAAAAATTGGGTTGTTTTTTCTTGGCTACTGTTTATTTTACTTTCAATTTTTAGCATCTTTTATTCAATAGATAAATTCGCTTCCTTCTACGAAATCATCCGAATAATCAGTATTTTTTTATTTTTTCTAACAACTTTAATAATAGTAAAAACCGAAAAAGATATCAATTTATTTATTAATGCCATTTTAATTTCAGCTCTCATTCCTTTTGTGATTGCTATTTTTCAATTAATAACTGGGAATGGAATGGCAGGAACTTCAGTCGGACTTGATAGTCGACTCTACGGAACTTTCTCTCACCCCAATCAGTTCGCCTCTTATGCGCTAATCGCTTTTGGTCTTAGTTGGTTTGGTTATCAAAAAAAAACCGCTGACAAAAAATATCTAATCGCTTTTCTTGTTTCTCTTTTAGCTTTAATTGCCACTTTTAGTCGAGGTGCTTGGCTAGGCTTAATTCTCCTTTCTCTGATTATTGGAATTTTCAAAAACTTCAAAATGATTCTAATTCTTTTTCTATTTTTAGTTATTTTATTTTTCTCTTCAGAAACTGTTCACAAAAGAATTGAGGATATCTATAATCCTCCAGCTACCAGCTCAATCTATTGGCGAATAGAAAGATGGACAGATAATTATCAAAGTTTCATTAAAAAGCCACTTTTAGGCCATGGCAGTGGAACTGAATTAAAAGTTTATGAAAATGACTACGGTTTTTATAGCAACAATGCCTACACTCACAATGATTTACTAAAAAATGCTATCGAATTAGGAGTTGTTGGTTCTTTGCTTTATCTAATTTTGATTTTAACTACAACATCAACTCTTCTAAAAAATTATTTTAAATCAAAAGAATCCTCTGTTAAAATCTTTACTTTAGTGGTGCTGGCTATATTTATAGCAGAATTCATCTTTTCGATGACCAGTAATATCTTTAGGGGAACTGCCACGCAATGGACCTTGTGGTCACTAGTAGGAGCTTGTTTAGCTTTAAATTTAAAAAGAAAAACTCTTCACTAACCTTGTTTTTTCATAAAATAAATCGAAATCTTTTTCCAATAATTCTTTTTGATTTTCATCAATTTTATCAAAAAGCAATAAAGTATCAACCTTGTTGGCAATTCGACTAGAAATTAATTGCAAATTTTGAACTTCTTGAAACATTTTTTCCATTTCTCCTAACTTTTTTCGAAAAATTTGCAAAGAAAAATCCTGCTGATAAGCTTCGATCATTTTCGATAAATGTGAATTTAGATAATCTAGATAACGAATTTTTTCAGCTAATTCTTTTTTGCTTTCAATATCAGCCCATTGCGATTTATTTAAATTTGCCTTAAAATCATTTTCGATTTCTAATAGCATAAACCTTTTGATATTCTCCGATTCTAATTTAATTTTTTGAGAACTTTCAAAAGCCTCGAGTTGAATTAAATTTACAGAAAGAATTATTATCTGAAAAATTAAACCGAATATAATAGCAGAAAACAAAAACAGAGTTAAACTAGTTAATTTTTGATCCTTCTTTTTTCGGCTTTTATTTTTCTTTTTCTTTTTAAATTTAAAAAATAATAGCAAATTTTTCTTTTTCTTTTTGGCTCTTTTTCTTTTATGAAAAAACTTTATAATCCTATTTTTCTTCTTCATTTTTTTGAAAATTCAATTATTAATATTTTTTAATTATAGCGAAAAAAAGTATAAGAGTAAAAAATTAACAAAAAAAGAACCAAGTTTTTTGCTAATAGCAATTAAAAACTTGGCTCCTTATGACCTGAAATTAGGTCTGTCTACTGCAGAAGAATCGCATAAACTGCGATAGTCTTGTGTTTTCCTTCCACCCCGTCTTGATATTCCTCAATTTTGATTAAGATTTCTTCTGGCAATAAAAGTGCCTGAAGGTCCGCTTGGGTCAGCGGATTTTTTGAATAGGTTCGTATACAAGATTTATCTCTCAACCAGGCCATTGGGTTAGCTATCCCGCTCTTCTTGATCCGCACTCGCTTTCCCTTAAAACGTTGCTCTTTATTACAACGTTCCTGCACTTCAATAGCATCAGCCCCGTTAGAACAATGTTTCAACACTATCATTGGAACATTTCCAGTGAAAGATCTCTCATCGCAAACTCCTGAAGTACAAACCCCCGGAGCATACTGGATCACAATTGGCCTTGATTCATAAACGGAAATACATTTCTGCGCTGTTGCTAACAAAGTATTCAAATTATCAATCGCCAATTGCTTAATCCGCAAGTTGTCAATCAAAGCGTTTTTGACGCGAAGATTTTCAATCCGAAGATTTTCAATTTCAGCATCTTTAATGTTAAGGTTGTCAATGTTGACTTCCTCGAAATTAGCCACCTTGACCTCAAGCTCGTCAATTTCAACCTTTTTCACCGAAAGCTTTTCGGTGATTTCGACTAGACGAATTTGAAGTTTATCAATTTGCATATCCTTTATTTCAAGCTTCTCCTTGAAAGTCGCCACCCGAACATTAAGTTCGTCAATCTCAACCGTATCCACCTTGATTCGATTGACTCGAAAGGTGGTAGACTGATTTTTCAGCCAGGCATCATACAAGGGTTTTCCCTTTGCTAATGCTTGCTGAAATTCTTCTGCCGTTTTAGGATAGCCAAAACAAGATCCAGCGACCACAACATTGGGATTAGAAATCCCATTATGTCCCATAAGAACAATCAGGTTCCAACCCTTCTCGTTGCAAAGCCTCGTCAAGTTTCCACCAGCTGGAACTGTACCTTCCAAGACATTTCCCAAAATCGAAACTATCTGGGTTGTGTCTCCTTTGATCTCGGAAGCCGAACGCTCAAGAGCGCTAAACTTCTGATCAAAATAATCCTGCTCAGGTATTTTTCCAGCAAAAACACTGCCGGAAAAAATTAAAGAAAGAATAAACACAATTGCCAATGAAAAAGTCATTTTTTTCATGATAGAACCTCCCCTTTATGGTTTTCAAAATTCCTAACTACACTTTTTGAAATTAAATTCCCAATGAACTTAATTTCAAAATAATGCAGTCAGAAAATTAAACAGAATTCTATTACAATTTTTCGAACTTATTTGATTGTCAAAGAACTCATTATTAAATCACATTTATCCAAAAATATCAATGGATTTTACAATTCCCCCCTCAACAATTTATTCAGCCGCTCTTTTACTTCTTCGCCACTGGCTTCATATTTAGAATTATCTTCCTTTTTATTATCAGTCAATCCCATCTTTTCAGCTTCTTGATTCAGTTCTTCCATGGTGATAAAGCCTTTATCAACTTTTTTCTCAACCGCTTTAACCTCAGCTTTTTCTACTAATTTCTCTTCTTTAAAAATTGGTAAATTCTTGGGAGCTTCGGCTTTCTTGACAGAAGAATTTTTTACAATTTCAGTCTTACCCTTTTCGACTGGTTTTTCTTCAACAATCGTTTTCTCAATTTTTTCTTCTTGAATAATTTCATCTTTCTGAAGTTCTTCGATAAACGGAGTTTCTTCAATTTTTACAATTCCTTCAAATTCTAAATCATTTTTATCATCAAATTTTTCAATAGAATAATCTTCCATTGCCAAAGGAGCCGACTTTTGTTTTTTGAGATTCTCTCTAATTTGCTCTAAATTAGCTACTATTTTTTTAACTGATTTGTCTTGACTTTCAAGGTCATCTTCATTAAATTCTCTTTTTCTAAAAAGCACTAATTCAAAATCATCAAAAAAATGGACCACTGATATTGCGCCAATAGCTCCCACAATCAAAGCTAATAAAGTATTTAATAAAACATTAGGGGTGACGGGCTTTTCAGAGGTAATTGGTCCATCAACAGTTTTAATTTCAATACTATCTCCACCTCCATGATATTTTGACCCCCTAGTATTCAATCCCCAAGTAATTGATTCAGCAATTCTCTCGGCTTCATCCCTTGATATGTTAAATACAGTAATCGTTAAAATCCCAGTGTTATTTTCCTTTTTAACATCAACAGTTTTCTCCCAAATTTTCATTCGCTCTTCCGAAGAATAAGAAGAATTCTTTTTAACTTCAAAAGGCGCATCTAACATATCCCGAATAAAAGATTCAGTAAAAACTACATTAGACACGATATTACTTAAATATTCAGCTGATTTAGCGGCGGAAAAAGCGTCAACATTCTCAGATCGATGACTTTGAATAATGATCATCTTAACTTGAGAACTATATTTAGCCGGTATAAAAGTTGAAACAGAAAAAACGATTGCAACAACCATAAAAATTAAAATTGCAACTGTTTGCCATTTCTTTTTAATTTGTGAAATAATATCTTGCATACAATAAAGTTAATAAACTATTTAATTGCCATAAAGACTTTTTGGTAACCTCTTATATAATCCTTTTCTAATCTCGAATTTTTCAATAAAGCTGGAGTAATTTTTTCCATAAAACAATCTATAAACTTCGCTCTAATCAAACTTTTTCCTTTATAACGTTCTTTAAATTTAAGTTTAGCTACATAATCTTGAAATCCATAGAATAAAGCAATAATAAAACCATATCTACCATCTAAGAATCCAAATCTGATTATATACATCCAAATAAATCTAGAAATAGAAGTGCCTGGAATAAAAAACCAATAATCCTTAACAATTGATTTGAAGTAGTAAAAATTTGTAAAAAATTCAATCCAATTAATTTCAGTTTTTTTTCTTTTAATTATTCGCAACATATAATCCGCTTGATGAGTACTATAGCTCTCAAATCTTTGAAAAAATTGACTGAAATTCCTATCGCCAAAATGTAGCATATCACCAAACTTAGGTTTGATATTTTTAATTTGTTTTTTCTTTAAAACAATGTGTTCATGAACATCTCTTTTTTCATAACGACATTTTTGTTTAAAAAGTCGAATATTATATAAAGGATATCGCCCACCCCATCGTAAAAATTTACCAAAGAAAAAATGTTTTCGAGCTACTCCATAACCATCATAATCATTAATTGATTCATTTTTCAACAAAGATTTAAAAGTTTTTGTTAATTTATCAGTAATTACTTCATCACTATCCAAAATTATCACCCATTTGTGTTTAACTTTTAAAATAGCCCAATTTTTTTGCTCAGCCCAATTTTTCATTTGACGAGCAAAATAAACTAAATTCCATTTTTTAGCTACAGCCTCAACCTTTTTTGAACAAGATGAATCAACTAAAATAACTTCGTCTGCCCATAGAACAGATTTAATTGCCCCTTCTACTATAGCTAAATCTTTATCCCAAGTAGGAATGATTACTGATACTTTTTCCCTCATATTTAAATTGATATATTTTTTAAATCTCTTATCAATTTGACCTGTCATATTACCACAAATAAAAAATTTGTCAAGAGCATTTTAATTCAAAAAAGAGCTAGTCTTAAAAACCAGCTCTTTTCTATAATCAAAGTTTTTTTATTCTACTTTATCTGCTTTTGATAAAAACTCACCATCATCGCCGGAATGATGAACAACGTTAAAATTGTTCCAAAAGCTAAACCAAAAATGATAGTGAAACCCATATTCCGCCAAATTGGCTCAGAAATTGATAATGGCAAAAGTCCCATAATAGTTGTCACAGAAGTCAAAATAATTGGTCGCATTCGAGTATAACCGGCATATCGTGTTGCTTCTATCAAATCAATTCCCTTAGCTAATTCCTTATTAATTTGATCAATCAAAATAATCGCGTTATTAACCACGATTCCAATCAAAGAAATCACTCCGATAAAGGCGGGGATATCCAAAGTCAATCCCGCCAATCCCATCCCAAAAAACACGCCAATCATTGCCAAAGGAATCGTTGAAACAATTACAAAAACTTGTTTATAAGAATTAAATTGCACTACTAAAACGAACAAAATCAATATTATTCCGATGATCATTTTGACAAACATATCCTGAAAAGTTTTCATAGTATCCTCGTTTTCTCCGCCAAAATCCACTCTATAATCTTCTGGAATTTCAATATTTTTGTCAATTCGTTTTTGCAATTCTTGATTTATTTCAGCCACATTTCCCCCTTGAGTATCAGCGGTAATACTAACTATCCGATCTTCATCTTGATGTTTAATACTAGACAAAGAAGCCTGTAAACTTACTTTCCCTAATTCTGAAAGTGCATAAACTTTTCCCAAAGGTGCCGTCACCAAAATATTTTCAATATCTTCAACCGAGGTAAGCATTTGCTTATCATAGCCCAAATCAATTTCAATTTCATCTCCTTCAAAATCAACTTTCAAATTCTTATCCCCAGAAATCCCTTTATTCATTTCAATCCCAATTCCAGCCACACTCAACCCTTTTTGCGCAATTAAATCTTGATTAGGCACAAAAACAATTTCTCCCGGTGAAAAATCAACAGAAGTATCAGCCGATACTATCGTTGGAATTTGTTCTAATTCTAATTTTATTTTTTCCGATAAATCTTCTAATACTAGCAAATTTTCACCGACTACTCTTAACTCAACAGCACTTCCACTCGGAGGTCCTGATTCTTCCTGGGTAAAACTAAATTTAGCCTCAGTAATATTTTGCTCTAATTTTGTAGTCACCTCTTTAATAATTTCAGAACTAGTAATTTTTCTGTCTTCGGTTTTGGAAAGATTAGCGTAAATAAAGGCCACATTTTCTCCTCCACTTCCACTTCCCGAGCTAGAACCGATATTAGAAGTATAATTCATCACTTCTTTCTCATTTTTAATAATCTGTTCCGCTTTTTTGACCACCTTATCAGTTTCTTCGATTTGCAATCCTTGCGACATTTCAATGTTAACCGTGAAGTATTCACTATCACTCTCAGTAAAGGCATTTATTTTAATAAATCCGGTTGTCACTAAAACGATTGAAGCTATGAATAATAACCAGGAGGTGCCAATCCAAAGACGTCTAGCTTTGGCAGTAGAAATTACTTTAGGCAAAAAATTATAATAACGATCTGATAAAACTTGAAACATTCGGTTGGCAAATCTTTCCTTTCGGGCTTTTGACTGACATTTAGCTTTAATAAAATTAAAAATTCCTAATATTCCTCGATATTCTTTAGATTTTTCTTTTTTGTAATTTGGTACATTTTTGCCTCGAGGATTTAAGACCAAAGCTCCTACAGCAGGAATAATACTTAAAGCCACAAACAAAGCGGCTATCAAAGTAATATTTATCACCACCGGAATCGTTCGCATAAATTGACCCATAATTCCCGATAAAAACATCAACGGCACAAAAACTGCCACCGTAGTCAACATTCCACTCAATAAAGCTGAGGAATGCTCTTCAACTACCGCAATCGCCGCCTGATAGCCGGAAAGTCCTAGTTGTGCAATTTTTCGATACATTCCTTCCACGATTACAATGGCGCTATCTACCAATAATCCTAATGCTAAAACCAAAGAAAATAGCGAAAGAAAATTCAGACTTTCACCGATGGAAGCCATCACAATAAAGGCAATAAAAAAAGAAAACGGGATTGATAATCCGGCAATCAAAGCTTCTCGCCAACCCAAGAAAAAAAACAAAAGCGCCACAACAATTAAAACCGTACCCGAACCATTGCCCAATAAAGAATTGATACTGTCTTTAATATAAGTCGATTGGTCTAAGGTAATCTCTACTTTCAAATTTTCAGGATAATCAATTCCCCGACCATTTTCAGTAATCAATCGAGCTGTTTCAGCCACTTTCGTCACGTCTCCACCAGTTTGCTTGAAAAGTTGCAATGTCACAGCATCGACAGCGTCTTGTCCTCCAAAAGCAAACCTGGATCGACTAGTTTCTTCAGAAAATCCACTTTCCACCGTGGCCACATCTTCCAAAAAAATTGGCGCTCCATTGAAATTTCCAACTGGAATTCTAGCCAATTCATCAATTGTCTTAATTTTACCTTCGACTCGAACACTATAACTTAAATTGTCTATTTCGATACTTCCAGCTGGAAAATCCAAATGATTAGCCGACAAAATACTCAAAATAGAATTAGCTGAAAGTCCCTTTTCTGAGGATTTTTGAGGATTAATGTCAATTTTAAATATTTTATCTCGACCTCCAATCACCTTAACATCAGAAACATAAGGCACCCCTTCTAATTTTTTTTGAAGATTTTCTGCGTATTCTTTCAACTCTGAAATATCTTGCTCACCAGCTAGAACTACCGTAAAAATTGCTTGATCATCAATACTAATTTCACTAACCGCTGGGTCGCTAGCGTCTTCGGGAAGATCATTTTTAGCTTTATCAACTTCGTCTTTTAAGTCTCGAATTGATTTATCCAAATCTTCGCTTGCTTCAAACTCCACGGCAATAACTGAAAGACTTGATGACGAAGTTGAATTGACTTCTTTAATTCCACTTAAATCACCAATCTCAGTCTCAATTTCCTTGGTAATTTGTTGTTCAACATTTAAAGGTGAAGCCCCTGGATAAACCGTAGAAATAACTGCGTAAGGAATTTCAACTTCAGGATTTAGTTCCCTGGGCAATTCTCCAATAGTCAAAACACCAAAAACCATCAAAAAAGCAATAATCAAATAAGTTAATCGATTTTTTCTAATCAAAAAAGACCAGGGTGATTTCTCGAATTTTTCAATCTTTTTTAAAACCACTTTTCGCTCTACTTGTTTTTTTTGTGATAATTCCATGGAAATAAATGAATTATTGAATTTCGATTTCTTCTCCGTCTCTTAAGCCTCTATTGTTAACCACAATTAACTGATCTCCTTCGGATAACCCTCCCAAAACTTCAATTTGACTACTGACAGTTTTACCGATTTCAATTTTTAATAATTTGGCTTGATTATTGTCATTTACAAAAACTGTATTTTTTTGCTGACCAATATTGACAGCTGTTAACGGAACAAAAAATGAATTTTCTATTGGAGAATCTAATTTCAATTTTATTTTAATCTTAGCCGATTGGTTAGCTCCAGTTGGGATTGCTTCTAAACTTTCAATTTGAACCTCATAACGATTGTTATTGGAATTAGCGACTGAAGACAAAGAAACAATTTCACCTGCATAGTCCTTATGGTAAATTTCAATAAAGACCATTTCACCTTCAACGATCTTGCTCACTTCAAAATTATTTAAGAAAATTTTCGCTCTTAACCGACTTGCTCCGGAAATTTCAGCTACTGCCATTCCGGCTGAAATATAGTCATAATGATTAATATTTTTCGTTGTTATCATTCCTGAAATAGGGGCTCGAACAATTGATTTTTCATAAGCAATTTGATTTTGACGAACTGTTGATTGAGCCTGAGAAACTTGAATTTTAGAATTATTTATCGATATTTCAACATCTTGCTCGGCTTTATCCTCAGCATCTTTACTATTATCCAAAGCTTTCTCAGCTAAATCAATAGCATCTTGATCACCGCCATCTTCAGCTTGCTCTAATTTCAATTCATCAATTTTTTTATTATTTTTAGCAATTTCTAGACTTTCCTCAATTGATTTTCTAGTTTTTTTCAAATTGTCTTCAGCTAAATCTAAATTTTTTCGAGAATCCTCTAAAGCCACCCTGGCTGAATTAACCAAATTTGATTGATCAAAGATCGCCAAAATTTGACCTTTTTGAACTTGATCTCCGACTTGAAAATCAACTCGACTAATTCGACCCGATTGTTCTACAATAGCATCCGCCGAATCAATAGAAGTAAAAGTGGCCGTTCTAAAAACTTCAGCTATTTTAGAATTTTCTTCTCCCATAATCATTACTTCAACCTTTTTTGCAAAAGTCTTTTTTTCTCCTACGACTTCTTTGTCTTTACTCGGACCAAAAATTAAAAAAGACAAAATAATCCCAACGACAAGAATTGCTATTGAAATTATATTTTGCTTTTTCTTGGATATTTTTGACATAAAATATAAATTAATTTTTATTCGCTAAATTCTTAAAAAAAAGATATTAAATATTTAAAATACTCAACATCTGACATTTGACTTTACACTAATTAGCAAAAAAAATCAATAGAAA
>CAZXUS010000013.1:27048-30157 GCA_964643985.1 uncultured Bdellovibrionales bacterium
TAAATATCAAATCTTTCTTGATAAGAACTTGGAAAAATAAATTTAAAAAATAAATTTTGCGATTGAGCAAACAACCAATTTTCGAAAAAAAGTGTTTTTAAACTATTAGTTCTATGAAATTTAGAATTTTTTAGAAGTTCATTTATTGTTAAAAAAGATTTTTCTAAATTGTTTTCCTGCAATAAATTTTCAACATTTTCCCCTAAAACGCTAAGGATTTCCTTTTCGGTCAAAACAATTTCAGACCAATTCCAAATATCATTTTCTAAATAATAAAATTGATCTTCTTCAATTTTTTCTTTTTCATATTTAACCTTGTCAATAACCTTTCCGTTAGGCGCTTTAAAAACTACTCGTCCTTTTTTATTTAACAAGGAAAATGGACAATCTTCTCGCTCTAACTCTTTTGTTTTTCCAGCTTTAATTTTAAAATCATCTTTAATATAGTGGTTTGTTAATTTGTCCATACTCCCGCCAGTCGCCATAATCCAACCTTTTAAATTAACCATTTTATCTTCTTGATTTTCAATCCAAATTTTTTCATTTTCACTGTCAGAACCGTCTGGATTAGGTAAAATTTTAACAATTCTTAATTTTAATTTAGGAAATTTACTAACCTTTATTTTAAATATTTTAAAAATATCCGCGCTCAAATCACTCACTCTAGTTTGAATTGTATAATAGCCTTTCTCGTCAAAAGTGTGATTAGTCTCTTTGAGATAACTTCGACTGTCATCGCCAAAATCCCACCGATATTTCAAATCTTCGCCATCATCGTCTTTAACTTTTTCAATCTTAAATTCAGCCTTTACATTTTCATATATTTTATCTGGAATTTTTACTTTATAAGTCGGCAAATTATTAAACTTATTTTCCTCTCCAGGCGTTGAAAAAATACTCCAAAGCCATTCTCCTTTTTCATTCTTATTCAACGACGCCTCTTCTTTAGCACTTTCTAAATAATCAACCCTGTCTAACAGCTCATCGTTGGGATTGAAAAATCCGATCCAACCGTCATTATTTTTAATTGAGAAACTAGTATCTTTAATTTCAATTTTTAACCTTTGTTTTGAATCAATTCCAAGATTATTGATTATGAATTTCTGATTAGATTGATTTGCAAAATACCAATCAGTTAAATCCACTTCTTCAAATTCATTATTAAATAATTCAATCCATTCTTGATTTTTATCAACACCCATTGGATTTGGCATTAATTCAGTTATTTCTAAATTTTTCAAATAATTTTTTGGCACTGTAAATTGATTGATTTTTCCTGGAGTTAAAATTTCTGTCCATTGCCAATCATTTTCATAATTTAAAGCATACGAAAAATTTTTCTGACTTTCTTTGTAAAATATTTTATCTAATTCAACTCCATCTTCGTCTAACAAAAATATTCCCTCATCACTATTATTTATTCCAAAACCAAATTCTGATTTTTTAAAAACTTTATATTCTCCGCTTCCAATTTTTTTATCTTCGTCAAAAGAAAAATATTTACTTAAATCTTTTTTATCATATAAATTTTTATCAACCAAAAAGCATCCTCCAAAACTGACAATTTCATCACTCGAATTATAAATTTCAATCCACTCTTCCTCTCCTTCAGCGGGATCTGGCAAAATTTCATTTAAATGGAGCTTAGCCAAACTCTCTCGATTTTCCAAAACACAACTGTCTTTAACTTCTTCGTTATTTTCTTCACTATCTTCTTCTTCATCTGCATCATCATCTTCTTCGAAATCATCTTCGTCACTATTTTTTTTTCCTGGCGTTCCATCTATCACAAAACTATCTTGCCAATCACCATTTTTGTCCCTTTCCATCGTTTGTTTGGTTTCACTATTACCGGCTGGCCAATCCTCATCAATTTCAAGTTCATCTATTTTTTCGCCTTCGACATCCCTTAAAATCAAACTCTCTCCTTTGTTACTAAGATTAAAATTTCCTGAATAGACTAAATCTTCTTTTTCTTCAGTGCTATCCTTGTCAGTTTTTTCCATCAGAAAAAAATCATCGGTTTTTATTTTTCCTTCCAGTTTGATTTGATTTTTTTTGTCTTCAACTTCATCCCCATTTTCGTCTAATTCAACTTGATAATCAGAACTTTCCAAAGTCCAACCGGTTAAATCGATATCCTTATCTGATAAATTTCTCAATTCGATCCATTCGTCACTACTTTTCTTAGTCGTTCCCATCCAAGCAATTTCATTGATAACAACTTTCGGCTCACTTGCTTCAACAAAATTAAAAATCAATAAAAAAACAAGAACCATTAGCAAGCTCTTGTTTGAACATCTGTAAAATAAATTTTTAAATTCTCTAAAAAACATAAGGCCAAAAAATAATAACGCCTATCGCAAAAGCTCCGACAGAACCAATTAAAACAATTGAAGCAGTTATGTCCTTAAGCATTTTAGCATAAGGATGAACTCGCGGATTAAAAATATTAACCAGTCTTTCCACTAAAGTATTTACAGCTTCTAAAAGCAAAATTCCGAAAACAACAAAAACAATCACTACTAATTCCCACTTTTCAACTCCAATCAGAAAAGCTGTTAAAAAAACTAAAAACCCTATTATCAATTCAATTCTAAAATTTCTTTCTCGAATTGTCATATATTTAAAACCTCTAAAAGCATGCCTTATGCTTTTCCAGAAGTTTTTACAAGCTGTTATCACCATTTTTTATTATTTTAAAAATTATTTTAAATATATTTTCCACTCAGATTATAGAATTTTTGTTTGAGTGCAGTTTGAGGCGAATCTGAGCAGTGAGTGAGGTGCACTGAATGGTGCAACGAACAAATATCGGAAAATAGTCTTAATCTTAAATACAATTTCGTTACGAGATTTAAAGTTTTTAAAATAAATTTTTCAAATAATTTTTGCAGGACTAGCGGGCTAGTTCAAGAAAATTTTTGGATAATTTAATTAAAAATCTTAAATCGCAGTAGAAAGAGTATTTGAGATTAATGCCACACAAAAAAATGTGCCAAACGAGAACTCTATATTCTTTCGATTTTAGCGCCTAAAGCATTAAGCCGTTTATCGATGTCTTCATATCCTCGATCAATCTGATAAATATTATCAATCGTCGTAGTTC
>CAZXUS010000014.1:0-20218 GCA_964643985.1 uncultured Bdellovibrionales bacterium
GATGGAGCGGCGAAAAGTATTTTAGAGGGAGGCAGTAAAAAAATTAGTGATTGGAGCAACAAAGCCAAAAAAGGAGCTAAATGGGCCGCTTATAAAACTACTCAACCTAAACGTAGAGAAGCAATCAAAGAAGGTCTTAAGCATAGAATGGAAAACGATCCAGTTTTAAGAAGATTAACCAAAAAAGGACAGGATGATATTCAGGCTAAGCGAATAGCTAAAGCTAAGAAGACTTATGGTGGAGACGAGGGAGCGGCAACAAGAAATTATAATGTGGGCAAAGCTCAAGAAAAAATTAAAAAATGGAAAGACAACCCACCTACTGGAAATGAGCTTGATACAATGTTTTCTAAAGGTAACGAAGAAGATAAATTGGCAGCCACTTTATATAAATCTCAAAATAATCAGATTGGTATTGATGATGCTGGAAACAATCAATATGAAACTGCTATGAAAAATTTAAAAGGGCAAACTGGACTACAAGGACAGGTTGAAAGAGAAACCAAAAAAGAAAACATGGGAGCTTTCATGGACTATGAAATAAAAGAAGCTGATCTTAATAAGACTAGTCCAGTAGATTACGTTAAAATACAAAAATTATACAAAAAGAAACTGGATAAAAAGAACAACAGAGCTTTATTTAAAGATCAAAACAGAGAATTTTATCTTAATGGCGATGGTAGTTTGAAAACAGAGGTGGTCGATTATTTATATGTTAGATCGCAAGGACTAGAGAAGGATGCCAGGGCTAAAATGGCTGATGTTGGATTTTTCAAAGACCAAAAAGTTCTTAAGGCGCTAGAGAGGGATGATAAAGGGCAGTTTATATTAGGACAAAGATAAAATTAAAAAATTTAATTTAAAAAAGCTGTAAATAAAAAAATGGAAGAAAAAAAAACATCAAATCAGTTTAATCCAGTTTATGCTATCGATTTAATTAAAAAAGAAGATAGTCAAAAAAAGTGGTCAGAACAAAAGAAAAAATTACCGAGAAATGTTCGGTATGGTTTGATTAATTCAAAAACTGAAGAATTGATAAAAGCGTTAGGGGAAAAGTATCAGTTGAATTCAGCGGAAAAAGTGGGCGGTTTGTCAAGTTTGATTGAAAATTTTATGGCGGGAGAATTAAATGAGGAATTACTTAAAAAAGAAGTTTTTCAGCGTTTTCAATTTAATGTTTCTTTGATGACTAATTTTTTAGCGGATTTTAAAAAAATTATCGAAGAGATAAATAAAATCGGAATAAAAGCGGTTAAAGAAGATTTAGTAGTTTTGAGTTTCAAAGAACTTTTAGAAAAATTTCCAGAAATTAAACAACAAGAAATTGGAGTGCAATTAATATTTTTTCCGAAAGAAGAGGAACGAAAAAAACCGACTATTGAAAATTGGATTATTGATTATCGTTTAAGAAAAACCGAACAGCAAAAAACTGCTATTTTAAATGTAAGCGATTACTTGTATAATAGTAAAAACACCCAGGAATTGGATGCTGAAGAAAAAGATGAGTTGTCGATAATTTTAAAAGCCTTTGAAAATAATGGGATTACTTATTACAACACCTTGTTTGAGCGAATTGATTTTGAAATAATAAAATTATTAGACAAAAATAAAAAATCTAAAAGCAAATTCAAGATAACTAAAATGGAAAGTAAGCCTTATCACGAAAGTGATAAAAACATGGTTTTTAAAAAACCTAAACCAGTCGTGAAAATAGTCTCTCCAAAAATAGAAAAAACAGAAAAGCAAGCCAATGTTTTGGATTTAAATAATTATGTTTAAAAATGAGTCGACAAAGAGAGGTTCCTCAGTTTATAGGAATTGAAGACAAAATAGCATTTCAATTAACCGCTAAACAATTAGGCTGGGCTGGTTTGGGTTGTTTTTTGGGTTTTATAGCTTGGGTTTTGTTGGAGAAAACTTATTTTATAATAACAGCGGTAATTATTGCTCTTTTTATTCTGGCGGTTCTTTTTATAAAACCTTATGGACAGACTCTGCCGGTTTTTTTAAAAAATGCTTTTATTTTCACTTTTAAACCCAAGATTTATATTTGGCGAAAAGGCTACCAAAGTAATCCCGTAGAAATAAAAAATAAAAAACCAAAAATTATTTCTAAAAAAACGAAACGAAAAGTTAGTTCGCAGGAAATTAGAAAAGCAATTCAATCGCTGGATGTTTATGAGTGATCGGAAATAGTCCTATAAAAAATAAAAAAATAAAAAAATGAACGGGAAGGGAAATTCACTACAGGAAAAAATGGATATTGTTGAAATCAAAGAAGACGTGGTTGTTATGAAAGACGGTTCTTTGAGGGCGGTTTTAGCGACGACGGCGATTAATATGGATTTAAAATCAGAAGAAGAACAACAAGCTATTATCTATAATTTTCAACAATTTTTAACTACTTTTGATTTTAGTTTTCAAATAGTGGTTTCTTCTAGGCAATTTAATATCAATCCTTACGTTAATCAATTAAAAAAGCGAATCAAACTAGAAGAGAATGTTTTGCTGAAAAATCAAATAAAAGATTATGTGGATTTTATTGAAGAGTTAATTGGACTTTCTAATGTGATGTCAAAAATGTTTTACATTGTAGTTCCTTTTTACGTAGTAGAAGTTAAAAATCAGGGAATTTTTAAAAAAATATTTTCAGTAGCTAATAAAAAAAAGGCGTTATATCAGAATCATGAAAGTTTTGAGACTTACAAAAATCAATTATTTCAAAGAGCGGAACAGATTAAGTCTTCTTTGTCGAGTATGGGTTTAAGCGGGGCGATGTTGCAGACAGAAGAGCTGATAGAGCTATATTACAATGCTTATAACCCTTCTGAATTTGAATATGTTGATTTAGAAAATATTTCATCACTAGATCTTGAAAAGTAATAAAATAAAAAAGTTAAATGTTTAAAGCATTTCAAAAAAAAGAAAAAAAAGAAACTTCAAAGGAGCCAGATCAAAAAACCAAAAGCTATGGAGAAGTTGACATTTTAAATAAAGAAGCCGTTTATCAAAAAGGTTTAACAAGGGTTCTGGATTTTATTGCACCAGCAGCTTTTGGGGTTTCAAGCGCTTATTTACAAATAGGGGAAGTTTATTGTCGAACGATTTTTGTTTCAGCTTATCCTCGAGTGCTTTCAATCGGTTGGTCAAGTCGAATTATCACTCTTGATTTACCAATTGATATTTCTTTTTTTATTCATCCGGTTAATACGACTAAGGTGTTAAAAACTTTGAAAAAAAAGGTGGCCCAAATTCAATCTCAAATTAATATTGAAAGCGAGAAGGGATTAGTGAGGAATCCCGAGTTAGAAATGGCTCACAGAAATGTTGAAGAATTGAGAGATAAACTGCAAGAAGGAGTTGAAAAAGTTTTTAAATTTGGTTTATATGTAAATATTTACGCTAAAGATTTAGCAGGTTTAGAAAAAAACACTGATGTTCTAGAATCATCATTGGAGGCAATGTCAATTTTTACTAAAAAAGCAGTTTTTAGAATGAAAGAAGGCTTTGATTCTTGTTTACCGCTTTGTTCTGACAAATTAATGATTGGTTCAGATCTTAATACGGCACCACTTTCCACGGCTTTTCCTTTTATTTCTTCCAATGTCACCTCTAATCAAGGGATTATGTATGGAATTAATAAACACAATAATTCTTTGATTTTATTTGATCGATTTTCAATGGAAAATGCCAATACGGTAGTTTTTGCTAAGTCTGGAGCAGGAAAAAGTTATACTATTAAATTAGAAATTTTGCGATCCTTGATGTTAGGAACGGACTCGATTATTATCGACCCTGAAGATGAATATCGTTATTTAGCTGAGGCGGTTGGAGGAAGCTATATTTCAGTTTCTTTAAATTCCTCTCATCATATCAATCCTTTTTCACTGCAAGCTAATAATGATGAGAATATGGAAGAAATTTTAAGATCAAATGCGGTTGATTTAATTGGACTGTTTAAATTGATGTTGGGGAATATCACCCCAGAAGAAGATACCGTTTTAGCTAGAGCTATTTATGAAACTTATTTAGTTCGAGATATTAATCAAAACACTTCTATTGAAGATTTACCTAATAAAGAAATGCCTTTATTGACAGATTTTCATGAAATTTTAAAAAATATGGAAGGGGCCGAGGATTTAGCGATGCGAGTGGAAAAATATACCCAAGGGGTTTACAAGGGATTTTTAAATCAACCCTCAAATATTATTTTAAAAAATCGACTGATAGTTTTTAATATTAGAGATTTAGAAGACGAATTAAGACCGATTGCGATGTATCTGATTCTAAAATATATTTGGAACGAGGTTCGGTTTAACGTTAAAAAAAGATTAATAACAGTTGATGAGGCTTGGTGGATGATGCAACATGAAGACGGAGCTAAATTTTTATTTTCCATCGCTAAGCGAATTAGAAAATATTATGGTGGGTTGACTACAATTACTCAAGATATTTCTGATTTTTTAGGTTCTTCTCATGGAAAAGCAATTGTTTCCAATTCTTCTATTCAGTTGTTAATGAAACAGTCAAAATCCTCAGTGGATGTAGTGGCCGACACTTTTTATTTAACTGACAAGGAAAAATATTTTTTAATGGAAACTCAGGTGGGAGAAGGAATATTTTTTGCGGGCAACAAAAGAGCTGCCATTCAAGTTATTGCTTCTTATAATGAAGATAAGATTATTACCACTAATCCGGCCCAAAGAATGGAAATGGAAAAGAAATAGAGTTGATTCTAAGAATAAATTATATTTCAGATGAGTGAAGCATATTTATATCAACAAGAACTAAAAAAACAGAGAGAACAAGAGAAGGATTCGCAGTTCGTGAAAAATATTAAAAAATCAAAAATTATTGAAGAATCTGAAAGTGTTAAGGATGCAGAAGTGACGATTCTTTCTTATTTTATAGTAGTGTTGGCAATTGTAGCTGATTTACTAGGTTTAATTCCTTTTGCCGGAAATTTTCTAGGATTAGTTTTTGGAATTTTGTTAGCAATGTTATATTTTTTTAATGGTTTAGGAAAAGGTAGTTTAAAGAGAAGAACAAGAAAAACATTTAGACGTTGGATTTTAAGGTTGGTTTTATATTTAATTGAACTTTTGGCGATAGGGTTTAGTTGGTTGCCACTCTTTACGATTGAAGCTTTGATTGATTTTTCTTTGTCTAAAAGAGGTTTCTATAAAACAGTGGCGAAGGTTGAAAAAATTACGAATAAGTTAAAAAAATTAAAAAAAGGTTAAAAATTTTTAATAAAAAAATGCTAACTCAAATCAAAAAAAATCAAAATTTAATAATGCTTTTTATAGAGATCGCCTTAGTTTATCTAGGTTTTTGGTTTTTACTAAACAATCTGAACACCAATGGTGTTTGGGAGACGGTAATTTTGAACATTTTGTTTTTCCTTGTTTTTCCGGTTTTTATTTTAAAAGGAGAATTTAAAAATCAATATTTATTACAAAAAATAAAATCAAAACTAAACATTAAAGTTTGTGGACAAGTTTTAGTTTTTTGGATAATTGTGTTAATTTTGTTTTTAAAATTTGATTTTTTGATTTTTTTGAAATTAAATTATTTATCAAGAGTAGATTGGTTTTTAACTGATTGGTGGGCTATATTTTTTATTGATTTAATTTTAATTCCTTTAATTTTATTTTCTCAGGAATTTTTCTTTCGAAATTTTTTATTGAATAAATTAAAAAATATCTTTTCAATTAAAATAGCCTTAATAATTCAAGCGGGATTATTTGTTCTGTTTGAAGTTTTATTTTTTGAAATTTTTCAATGGCAATTTGTTCTGTTTAATTTTTTAACAGCTTTATTTCTAGGCGGTTTGTTTGTTCAAACTAAATCAATTTGGTATTCATTTTTTGTTCGTTGGAGTTTAATACTAATGTTGGACGGAATAATCTTATATAAAATTCAAAATCTTAAACCTTAATAAAGACTATGCAAAAAAATAAATTTAAAATAAAGGTTATATATGTTTTTTTAATGATAAGTCTTATTTTTGGAAATTCAATCGGGATTGTTCAGGCCTTTGGGAGCAGCGTCAGTGTTCCTTCGTTTGAAGAAATTGCGGATAAGGCTGAAAAGCGTTATGGGTTTAATAGCAATACATTAAGACAATCTCAAGGAAAGGCCTACTATCCTCAGGCCGAGATATTTTTTGATAAAACTGCTCCAAAAAAAGGGGAAAAAGTGACGGCCACGGCCATGGCTAAATATTTTAAAACTACCAATGAAGATCTTTATTATAACTGGTTTCTTTTTAGAGACGGAGAGAAAGATATTGAAGAGGCAAAGCGATTGGCGATGGGAATAGTGGCCCGAGGAGATTTTGATCCAGTTTTATTTGAGACTGATTATTCTAGTGGGAGTAGTGAT
The DNA here is from genome assembly GCA_964643985.1 of uncultured Bdellovibrionales bacterium. Classification (GTDB taxonomy): domain Bacteria; phylum Patescibacteriota; class Minisyncoccia; order Moranbacterales; family DUUL01; genus UBA2773. The sequence goes on from CAZXUS010000014.1 coordinate 6,388, forward strand.
CCTGATCGAGATGGCTATGATGCTTCCTTCGGCGGAGATGACGGAGTGGGCGGACGAAGGGGTACTCCAAGGGGAAATGGTGAGTATGAATCTGAAAACTATATTGATCCCGATTCTAAACAAATAGTTGATACTAATGCAATCTCTAGATGTTACCGGCATAATTTTGGGGTTTCTAATCCTGAAGATAGTGATTATGGGGAAGTTAAAGCTGGACAGGATCGGATTATTGAATGTGAACATAAATTTGCGAAAGCTGATAAAACCGATGAATTTACGAATTCTGATCCCGATGAACCTGTTTTGATAAAATGCAAAAATAATCATCACGTTGGTGACGGTCTATTTTCTACCAACGAAGAAGCTTGTTGGCGATTAGATCCTACTAGTTCAGATACAGACGGAGATGGTTTTAGTGACGAGGCTGATTTGGTTGGTTTGGGGCAGTCTCAGTTGACTTGGACTTTTCGGGAAGGAGATCGAGTTGGAATTATCATAGAAGGAACCTCGATGGTAATTATCAATGAAGGTGCGAATGATTCTGGTACTGCCATTACAAGTGAGTCCATAAATCTAGATGGTGATTTATCGGGAACATCCTCAACGGAGACTGACGGAGGAAGCGTTAGTATGAGTGGAGATGCCAGTGTGAATGCAGATGGAGACGCGAGTGCTTTTAGTACTAGTAGCGTTAGTAGTGATTCAACCTCGGAAACTGATTTGGAGGGGGGTATTTCTTTTGGGGTGACCGAAGAGACAGTTGCTACTGACAGAGACACAGAGTTAAACCCTTATTATAAGATAGCTTGGGCCGGTTTAGATTTTTGCGACAAGGAGAAAGTCGAGGGTGGTAGTAAAAAAAAATTAATTGAGAATGATGAATGTGAAAGGAATGACGATTATGGCTTTACCTATTTGGCCACCAAATCTGTTTTCGAAAAAAGCGCCGAATTATTAAAAAGCAATTTAAATTTTACTCCGATGGTTCCGCAGTTTAATGTTGAAAATAATGATTATTCTGATTATATTACGGTTCAGTCAAATTTTGTGCAAAGCGAGGTTAGTGATGATTTTATTTACTATGATTGGGATGTTTATTATTGCGAAGAAGGTGATCTTGATGAATGTACAAGCCAGGGAGACAGGCTTACTCCCTCTTCTTGTAGCGACGGGGAAATTTTGGGAAAATGTGCTAAATATCTCGATTCAAATTCTTATGCCGAGGGAATTGGAATTAATAAAATAAAATTTAAACTAGAAGACAACTTTCTTTCTGAAAAAGGAATTCGGGATAATTTTTATTTAAAAGTTTTCTTAAAAGTCAAGAGAAATAAAAATGATTCAATGGTTGGAATCTCTAGTGTTGATATTCCTGTTATGGTCAATGACAATGTTATTAAATTTTTTAAAGTTTCCAAGCAAGCATCGGGTAAATATGGTTTTGATCCAAGTTTAGATGGAATTTGTGGTGGTGGAGATTATAATAAAATTTGTCCAGTTTATCCTGGTCAAATAATTGCTGCTCAGGCTGATGTCGATATAGATGGAAGGGGAATTTCTAACGCGGAGTCTTATTTATGGGAATTAAACGGGCAACAATTAACAGCTCCAAAATCTGGAGCGGAAGATTGTTCTTTTGCAAATGACGGTTGTAATTTAAAAGAAACAGTTTATTTACCAATATTAAATTTAGGGGTAGGCTTGCAAAGTATTTCTCTTAAAGTTAAAAAAGATCAGGGCGAGGAAATTACCAGTGAACGATTAATTTCAGTTATTGAACCAATGGCTAAGTTGGTTAGTGATAATCCCAATGCTTGGCCTTGGTCTTGGGTTGTGGATGAGGAAGCGGGGGTAAGTGAGGAATCAGACAAGGTTTTTGTGGGTAAGATTGGAGAAATCGTTTCTTTTAAGGCTGATTTAGTGCCCAGTTATTTAGATAATAACTTAGCAGAAGAAAGTATTAGTCTAATTTGGTCAATTAATGGTCAAGAAGTAGACGGTGCTTTTATAAGTAAAAATTCCGCTCAATCAATCGTTTTGAATAATCAGAATATTGACTTTAAGTTAACCGGAAAAGAAGGAGATTCTTTGAATCTAGAGGTTGAAGTTGTGAAAAATTTTTCAGCTGAGGATAAGTTGGTTTTAAAAGATAATTGGAATATCAACACAGTAAAAGCACTAGAAAGTAAAAAGGCGATTACTCTTAAACAAACCGATGATGATTCGTTCGGAGTTGTTGTTAAAGGCAGTTCCATAAGAATGTTTACGGCTTCAACCTTAGCCAATGCTTCTGAGTATTTTATTTTTTCAATAAGGACAGCTATTGTTCTGATTCTTTTCTGGGTGCTTGTTTCAGGGTCTAATTATTGGCTTGGTCGAGAAATTAAAATAAAAGAATAAATGATTAAAAAAATTATTATAACTAGCTTGATTTTTTGTGGAATCGGAATTTTTTGGTTTTTTCAGGATTTTATTAAAAGTTTTTTTCTAAAATCAGAAGAAATCGTAATTGAAAAAGATTTTTCGGAAGAAATAGCCAAAGAAGAACAGGGGGAAGGTCTAACTCTATCGGAAACCGCCTTGGCGACTGGTAATATTAAAAAAGTTTTTAAAAAAGAAGAAAACAAAATTGTTTATTATAACCAGAATAATTTTTTAGAAACTGACTTAGAAGGTTCTTTTAAAAAAACCCTTAGCTCTTACCCGTTTGTTAATCTAGAGAAGATTGATTGTTTAAAAACAGGAAAAATTTGTTTGATAAAAGCTGATGAGAAGTACAGTATTTATAACTTAGAAACAAAAAATATTGTAAATTTAGACCAAAAAATAACAGAGGTTGAATTTAATTATTTAGGAGATGGATTAGTTTACTCGTTTTTTCAAAATAACAATAAGTATGAATTGAATACTTCTACTTTAGAGGGTAATAATTGGAATTTAATTAGTGAGATAAATGAAGAAAATCTTAATTTTTCAGTGAATCCTAAAAAAAATCAAGTGGTTTATTTTTCCAGAAAAGTTGATAAAAAGAAAAGCGGGATTTTTTTAACAGAATTAATCAGCCAAGCGCAGGCTCAAAAAATAGTAGAGGATGATATTATTGATGTTTTATGGTCACCTATGGGAGATAAATTGTTGTTTTCTTTTTATGATCATTCGGTGGCGCCCAAAAGAGTTCAATTGGGTTATTATGATTTCATAGGAAAAAAACAATACAAAATTGGCTTACCAACAATTGCTGAAAAATGTGTTTGGTCCGAAGATTCTCAGTTTTTATATTGTGGAGTTTTAACCAGTAGCGCTTCTAATGAATTTGATTTTGAAAATTGGGAAGCTGGGAGTTTTGTTTCTAGCGATCTTTTTTGGAAGGTGGATTTAAGTAATAATAAAAAAGAAAGAATCTTTAATGATTTTAAAAAATATCCGGGAGTAGACTCTTTTAATTTAATTTTAGTAGAGGAAGATCTGCTTTTTATCGATAAAATTTCTGGAAATTTAATTAAAAGAGAGTTATAATGGATTGTTCCCAATTGTAGTAAAAAGGGTGATTGGGAACAGTTCCTATAAAAGAAAAATAAACCAAAAAAAGAAAGCTTGATCATTATTCCAAATCGGAACGTCAATTAATCCATGAATTAAAAAATACAAAAGAAAATAAATTGATATTTTTTTAAAAACGCTTTTATTTGAGAGGGTTTTTTTAAATAGCAAATAAAACCAAATAAGAAAACTTGTAAAGCCAAAAGAAAGCCAAATTTGAGTAAATAAATTATGAGAATGAGGAACGGCCCATTGAGGATAGGGCGGAAATTCAGTTTGGTTTTTTAGATAATGTTTTTGAAAATCAACTAAGCCAACCCCATTTAAAAAATTATCGGAAATAATTTTTTGAGTTGAAAGATAAATTGCTAAACGAGAGTCAAAAGAAGTTTTATTTAAGAAGGGGTTGTGATTAGCCTTGTTTAAAATTGGTGTCAAAAAGAAAAAAATTGAAACTAAAAATATTGATAAAAAAACAATAAATCTTAAAAAAAGTCTTGGTTTCAGGATCGGTTTTTTCTTGTAAATAAAAGGTATTGTCAATAAAATAGCAACGATTGCTCCAGTAGATTTAGTAAAAAATAAAGCTATAAATAAAACAAAAAATGGGATTAAATAGAAGGAGTTATTTTTTTGTTGACGCCATAAAATTAGTCCAGAAATTAGTCCCAAGGACAAGGCGATGCCTAGTTGATTGGGAGAATCAAAAAATAAATGAACGCGATTGTCAAAGGTGGTGATTTGAATTAATTTGAAAATAATAGTTAAAAAACCTAAAAATAAGGAATAATAAAAATAGCAATAAAAAAAAGATTGCCAGGTGTAATCTTTTCTTTTTAAAAAATAATTAATAATAATTCCAAAAAAAATAGGCAGAATAAAATAACTTTTCAAAAGACCTAGATTGTTAAAATCATTGAGCTTGTTTTTTATAAACAAAGAAAATAGACCAAAAAGTATAAACAAAAAAAGTGGTTTTAAAAATTTGTCTTTAAAAAGATATTTTTTGAAATCTTCCCATTTTTTTTCTTGAAAAATTAAAACTGCTCCTAGAATTATGGATGTCAATAAAACTAAATCTAATAAATTAATACTTCCTAATTCTTTCAGCGGAATTTTAATTTGGTAAATCAACGGGAAAAGAAAGGGTAAGTAAATTATTTTGGAAAATATTTTTTTAATCATAAAGCTAGTAGCGTTAAAATTAAAGGCAAAACTCGAGTGGAATAAAAAGGCGTTTCAAACATTGAATGAGCAATTATTATTAGAAAAATTGTGGCGATTAGAAAGTTTTTATCAGTGGGTTTTTTAAAGAAAGCAATAACAGGCGCAAGAAGAATCAATAAGACGCTTAATCCTCCCAAAAAACCAAGTTCTGAGGAAAAATCCAAAAATAAATTATGAGCATAAATAGGGATTCTTTGATCTGAATTCGGACAAATTTCTTCGGACAAATTTCCAATTCCGACCCCGGTCCAAAAATTATTTTTAGTAATGTCTATTCCGGTTTTCCATAGAGTTATTCGTTCTGAAATCGAACCATCTTGAAAATTAAAAATAGAAAAAAATCTTTGATTAACAGGGTTGGGGATTAAAAAAAATAAAACAAGCGCTAAGCTCAATAAAGTATTCCAAATCCAATTTTTTCTTAAATAAAAAATCCAGAAAAAAATAAAAGCTAAGAATAAGCTTAAATATCCAGCTCGAGAAAAAGTTAACAAACTAGCTGATAAAATAAAAAAGGTTCCAATTAAAAAATTTAATTTTTTTGTTTTGAAATATAAATACAAACCAATTGGAATTGAAATATTTAGAAATAAACTAAAAAGATGAGGATCTGGAAAAAAACCGATTGTTCGGAAAATAGTTTTACCACCCAAGTTGACTAGCCAGCTGTTGTATTCTAAAACTACTTTTGAAAAATTTTCTCCTAAAAAAAACGGAGTTAATTTAGCTTGAAATAAAAAAACTCTTTCTAAGCCAAAAATAAATTGAGAAAAGAATTGGCATAATCCGATTAGGGCTGATAAAAAAGTGGTTCCAAAAATTAATCGTAAAATTAGCTTGAAATTAAGTTTTTCTTTTAAAAACGGAAATAATAACCAATATAGTGGAAAAATAGAGCCTAAAAATAGAATTTTTCTCCAAGCTTTAACGGAATTTGCTGACCAAAAAAGAGAAGTGAAAGCCAGTAAAAAAATAAAAATTAAAAGCCAAGCTCTAAATCGAGTGTCTATTGTTAATTTTTTTTCAGAGAAACTCTTAAGCAACCAGCTTAAAAAAAGAATTGGAATAAGAATTCTAATTATGGATAAATCGAAGTTTGAATCTGGGTTTAGGGCAAAGCTAAAAGGAAGAAGAATCATTAAAAAAACTAAACCTATTTTTAACTTTGAATTTTTTTTAAAGGGGAACATTTATTTGTTTAATATTTTTTTAGTGAAAGAGAGCAGAAAACAACTTAATCGATTAAAATGTTTTTTAAAAAAATAATCTTGGGATTGATAATAATGTTTTTTCTTTTCTTTGTCATTTGACCAACTTTTTCCGTTGTGATGTAAAACTGAAAAATAAGGGTAGAATAAGCAGCGTTTATTTAAATTTTTAATTCTAAGACATAAGTCTTGATCTTCAAAATACATAAAAAATTTTTCATCAAAACCTTTTAATTTTTGAAAATCAGTTTTTTTAATAAAAAAAGAGGTTCCAGAAACCCAGTCTACGCTGGTCGGAATTTTTTTATTCCAGGGTTTATTGATGGAATTTTTAAATAGGATTCTTAAAAAAGAGGTTTTTTTACCACAAGTCCAAGGTTGAGGTTGATTCTTGTTTTTTTCTATTATTTGAGTTCCAATTATTCCAATTTCGGGATTTTTTTCAAATTCTTTTAGAATCGAAGAAAAATTTTCAGTCAAAAGTTCGGTGTCAGGATTTAAAAAGAAAAGATATTTACCCTGGGCTTTTTTTGTTCCTATATTACAAGCCTTTCCAAATCCCAAATTCTTTTTGTTTTCAATGATAGTTATTTTGAGTTGAGAAAAAGCTTTTAGTTTGAGCTGGTCTTCTTCATTATTGACAATTATTATTTCAAGATTTTTAAAAGAATTTTTATTGATAGATTCTAAGCATTTCTTAAGAAACAAGGGGTTTTTAAAGTTAACTAAAATAATGGAAAGTTTCATATTAAGGAGTAATTGGTTAAGTATTCTTTTAATTTTTCTCTAAGTCTATTGGTAGTATAGATTTTAAAAGTATTTTTGTAAATTTAAAAGCGTTAGACCTCTTCGGAAACTAATCTTTGACTGCAGGCTTCATCTCCTAGTAAATTTTTCGTAAATATTTTTTATCTATACTAGGACTGTTTCCAAGTACAGTTTTACAACGAAAAATTATAATTTTGCAGTAAAAAGAGTGTTCGGAAACAGTCCCATATCAACGCATAAGCAAAAAAATATTTTCAAAAAATTTCCTTGAAATATAAAAATTTTGTTATAAAGCTAGTTTCCGAAGAGGTCTCTTGTCATTTTTAAAAAGGATAAGTATAATTAAAGTAATACTTGGAAATAATTCCCTTGGAAAGTCTAAAAGTCCTTAACTATTGCGTAAAAAAATTTTTTCTGTTATATTAAAAATTGTTCCGAGACGCTTTTTGATTGAATTTAAGCTAGATTAGGAATTTTATTGTTATTAAGATTTATTATGGCGGTACCAAAACAACGACAAACAAAAAGTCGTAGAGATAGAAGACGAGGCGGTCAGAAAAAATTAGAAACACAGCAGATCGTGAAATGTTCAAATTGTAATATGCCGATTTTACCTCATCGAGCTTGTTCTCATTGTGGTTTTTACAAGGGGAAGCAAGTGATAAAAGGGTCGGATTTAAAAAAACAAAAATAAGAATTAATTAATTTTCGAAATGGGAAATCGTCATTTGGCCAGATCAATCGTTTTAAAAAGCTTATACGAGTGGGATTTTAACGAGGAAAAAAGACGCAATACCGAAGAAATAGTTAAGGATAATATCAAGGAATTTGCTCCAAAATTAGATGGAGATGAGTTTGTGCAGGAGTTAATAAAAGGTATCTTGAAGAAGAGAGAAACTATAGATCCAATTATTGAGAAGTGTGCTCCAGAATGGCCTTTGAATCAAATTACCATTGTTGATAGAAATATTTTGAGACTAGGGGTTTATGAATTGATGTTTGGAAGTTATGACGAAGTTCCTCCTAAGGTTGCTATTAATGAAGCAATAGAATTGGCTAAAGCTTACGGAGGAGAAAGCTCAGGAAAATTTATCAACGGTGTTTTGGGAACAGTTTATCGAGAATTAGGAGAACCAATGAAAAATGATATTTCTAAGACTAAAGATTTAAATAAAGAAAAAGATACAGAACTGAAAAAATAGTTATGTATTTTTAGAAATATTTAACTTCGAAAAAAGTTTATCGAATAGAATATAACTAGTTTTACTTAGGCTGAAAATACTTTGAATAGCCTTTGGGGTGACTGGAAACAGTCTCTTGAGAAGATGTTTTTTAAGAAATAATTTTTTAAAAAACCAATTATCGCAAAAAATAAAATGACTTTATATAATAAAATTATTCAAAAAAGCAAAAAATAATTTTAAAAAAACTGAACAAGTCTTGCTTTTGGGATGCTTGGTTTTGCTATCACTATGAGTCCACTATTAATTGGAATATTAACCTTTGTCTTTGGATCGGGCGCTGGTTTTTTTACTAGAAAATTTTATGCCCGATATCAACTTGATACCGCGGAAGCAAAAGTTGACAAAAAATTAGAAGAAGCCAAAACAAAAGCTAGAGAAATGCTTTTGGATGCTAAAGATAAGGCTGTTAAGGGATTAGAGGAAGTCAAGACGGAAGAAAAAAAGAGACGAGAGGAATTAAGGCAAGTTGAGGGACGTCTTAATAATAAGGAAAATAATTTAGATAATCAACGTTCTCAATTAGAAAAAGAAAAAAATCATATTAAACAAAAAGCGCAGGAAGTGGGGAAAATTAGAGAAGGAATTTTGGAAATAAAAGCGCAACGAGAGAAAGAATTGGAAAAAGTGGCTAAACTTAAGAAAGAAGAAGCCAAAAAAGAGTTATTTAAAATTGTAGAAAAAGAGAGCAAGGATGAATTAGTCACTGCTATTTCAAAATTAGAAAAAACAAAATTAGAAGAACTAGAGGAAAAAGCTAAGAATATAATGACGGAAGTGATGCAACGTTATGCCGGCTCTCAAGTAGTGGACACCACTGCTACAACTTTAAGCATTCCGAGTGATGAAATCAAAGGGCGAATTATTGGACGAGAAGGTCGGAATATTAAAGCTTTAGAGAATTTAATTGGAGCTGAAATTATTGTTGATGATACTCCTGAAGCGATTGTGATTTCCAGCTTTGATCCAATGCGTAGAGAAATTGCTAAAAATGCTATTAACTTTTTAATTAAGGATGGACGAATTCATCCTACTAAAATCGAAGAAGCGGTTGAAAAAGCCAAGGGAGAAATCAACAAGAAGATTAAAGAAGCTGGAGAAGCGGCTGTTTATGACGTTGGTTTGACTGGGGTTGATTCTAGTTTAACTCATCTTTTGGGTAAACTGCGATATCGAACTAGCTACGGACAGAATGTTTTATTGCATTCTTTGGAAGTAGCTCATTTAGCAGGTGCTTTAGCAGGGGAGCTAGGATTAGATGTTAATTTAGCCAAAAAAGCGGGGTTGTTTCACGATATTGGAAAAGCGGTAGATCATGAAATTAAAGGAACTCACGTGGAATTGGGAATAAATATTTTAAAGAAGTTTAATCAACCAGAAGAGGTTATTGACGCAATGAAGTCTCATCATGAAGATTATCCCTTTAAAGATGGAATTGGCTTGCTAATAGCGGCTGCAGACGCTTTGAGCGCTTCTCGACCAGGAGCTCGGAAAGACACTTTGGAAAAATATCTTAAACGACTAGAAGAGTTGGAAGCTTTAGTAATGTCATTTAGTGAAATTGAAAAATGTTATGCTATTCAAGCCGGACGAGAAATTAGAGTTTTTGTTAATCCAGAGAAAGTAGATGATTTAAAATCTTTGAAATTAGCTAAGAAAATTGCCCTTAAAATTGAAGATGATTTGAATTATCCAGGGGAAATTAAAGTGAATGTTTTGAGAGAAGTTCGATCAGTAGAATACGCTAGATAAAGCCAAAAAATGAAGATTGTTTAAAATCTAAGAGTTTCGTATTTTACAACAAAAGTGTTTAAATAAGCAAAAAAGCTTGCATTGTCTAGGGAAAGTGTATTAGAATAAGAACGCTGTTAAATTAAGGGTTATAAAGTAATCTTAAAAGTTGGGTTTAAAGTCTCCGAAAAACAGTTTGTCTAGGAAGTTATTTTATTGATTAAAAATTAAAATAAATAAAATGAACAATAGCAGGGAGGTGACAACATGAACAAGAAAGACGTAATCGATGCAGTTGCTTCTAAAACGGGACTTAGCAAGAAAGATGCTGATAGCGCTATCAACTCAGTCTTGGATGTAGTTACAGAAACTTTACAAGCACGAGGAACAGTTGCTTTTACTGGTTTTGGAACTTTTTCAACATCTGATCGAGCAGCTCGAGCTGGAGTAAATCCTCTAACTAAGGAAAAAATTCAAATCGCTGCTACTACAGTACCAAAATTTAAAGCTGGAAAAACTTTAAAAGAAGCTGTCAAAAAATAATTTTTTAAATTAATTTTGATAGGTTTAAAAAGATCTCCTTTTCTAAAAGGGGATCTTTTCTTGTTTTAAAAAAGTTAATTGGCAATTAAAACGGGGTTTTGGGTGTTGACATTCATTTACTGGCTTTTTAAAGAGAAAAAACTTAATTATGGGAATTGAAAATAGTAATTGTTAGTAATTTTACTTTGTGATTATTTTTTTGTGTGTTAGAATAAATTTAACGATAAATAAAAACGTGATTTTTCTCTTAAAAATGATGTTTATGGGTGTTTCTACTGAATTGATAAATTAAGAAAAAAATAAAAAATTAGAAAAATTTATTTTCTTGTCTTTGTTTTAAGATAAGGGTGGTAATTTATATAAGATAAAAATGGGAGCTGAAACTATAAAACAAAAATCAGTAGAAGAAGTCGAGAATGTAGTTCAAACCAAAGAGCCTGAATTTTTAGTAGTTGATCCAATCGAAGAAGCTTCTAATCTTCGTGGAATGGGATTGAAGGTTGATTTGGATTATTCCGTTCGAGATGTTTTTAGCGCCGAAAGAAAAAAAAATGAAGCGAAAAAAGAAAAGAAAGTTTCACGTGAAAATGATTCAAAAAAGAATGAAATAAAAAAAGAGACAGGGGAGGTTGAAGAAAAAGTCGATGAAAGATCCAAAGAAAAACAAACAGGTTTTGAAAAAGAAAAAGCGGTTGAATGGGCTGAGCGATTTATTCCTTTTGAAGTTCTAGATGCCTATGCTTTGTCTTATGTAAAAAACAAAAAAACACCAGAGAAAAAAAGACTTAATAAAAAGTATTCTAAATATTTAGAAAAAGCCAAAAAAGAACTTTTGCCGAAGTTGACTGACTTTTTAGTGGTTGAAATTAAGCAAAATTCAATAGCTAAAGACGAACGGGATGATAAAAAAATTAAAAATAAAATAGCGGAAATTTTAAAGAGTGATATGCACGCTAAAGCGCTTTTACGAGTGATGAATATGGATTGGAAAGATTTGAAAGCTTCAAAGAATGACGATAAAAAGGTTTCAAAAGCCGAAAAATCAAAAGAAAAATCAAAAGTTAAGACAGAAACTAAGATTAAAACTGAGAAGAAAAAAGAGGTTGTTTTAAAACAAGAAAAAAGCAAAAAAATTGAAGTTAAAATTTCGAAAGAAGAAAAAGAATTTTTTGAAAAATTTAGAAAAGATGTTTTTTATACTAATTTTTTGAATGGAACAGAATTTCAGATTTTAAAATATAATCCAAAAAATAAGAAAGTGACAGTTTTTATCTACCAAGCTTCTTTTTATGATAAGGAAAATAAAGCTCATGAGTTTATTAGCGATAAAGAAAGATTTGAAGAAAGAGAAATAGAATATACTGAATTTGTTGATTTATTTGAAAATTCTTATATTAACGAAGTGGGTGAGATAAAAGAAAAAAATCAAAAACAAGAATTGAAATTAAATAAAAGTGAAGAAGCTTTGCTCGAAATATTTTCTCAAAAGGAATCGAAATTTTTGCAAGAAGCCTTATTGGAATATGTGGAAGACTATCAAGAAGAATTAGATGATTATTTTGGGAAAGAAGAGGCTTTTGAAGGAGAGTATTACAAGAAAAAAGAAAAAGATAAATATTTGAAAAATTTTTGGTCAGTTATTTTACCTCAAAAACTAAATGAATTTCAGGATATCATTGCTTTAAGCAAAAAATCAGCCGTGTTGGATTATTTAAAAATGAAAACTAAAACTAAACTTAATATTAATTTATAAAAAATGGGAAATTTTAACACATTTAATCCTACTTCTGCTGATGATAAATTAAAAGACGCTGCCTCTAAACAACGAAGTGAAGAAAAAGAATCTGAATTAATAGCGCAAGACATCATGGAAGAAGACAAAAACAAAAAAGAAGTTGAAAATCCTGATAATACTTCAGACGTAAAAAAGTCCTTGCAAGAAAGTGAAGACATGATCGATCTTTTAGAAAAAAATAGAAAAATTGCGATTGAAAAAGGCGAGTCTATTGAAGGAATAGATGAAAATTTGCAGATTACTCGTTCTCTCAACGAGGAATATAGAGAAGCTCTAGCTAATAAGGAAAATGAGCCAGACGAAAAGAGAGAAATACCAGAGAAAATGAAAGAAACTTCTAGAACAGAAGAAAAAAACATTGAAGTAATTACTTCTGTGGGAGCTGGTGGCAGAAAAATTAGTGAAGAAACTATTAATAAAACAAAACAGTTCATTGATGCACAGAATGAAATTAAAAACATAAAAATAAAAAGGGACAACAAGGAATTAATTTCAACAAAAGAAGCGGCATTATTAAGAGAAGATAAACTTTTTAATTCAAAAATCGAGAAAGAGGTCTTAGATAAAAATGAAAAGCCGGTAGTTGAGAAGACAGCTGAGGTTTTAATGGAGACTAAGGCAACAGAAATTAGTTTAGACAAAAACAATGAAGAAGAAAAAAGCTCAACGGAGATTTTGAAAGGTGACGCGGATAAGTTGTTTCTGGAAGCTTTAGCGGAAAAAAAAGAAGTTCAAAGATTGAAAGATGAGATGGGAAAAGTTTCGAAAGCAGCTAATATTTTAGGAATAGGAAAAAATAGTCAAGACGAAAATAATCCAGTTCGAAAGTTCAGAGAAGCTGAAAAAAAGTTTGAGAAAAAACAAGAGGCCTATCGAGCGAAATTTCAAGACTTTGCAGATCAAACAATAGCTGAAAAAAAAATAGGGTTGGGAGCGGAAAACATTTTTAGGGAAGATCTTTCAGGAAAAATAAGTGAACTTGTTTTAACTGAAAAATTAGTGGATGGATTTAGTAAAAATGAAAAAGGGGAAAATACAAAAGAGCAGTTCACTTTGTTCGAGTATATGAACCAGAATGAAAAGAAACTGATAGAAAAAAGAAAAGGAGAATTGAGCGAAAAGGAAGAAGGATTATTTGGTTTGGCTTGGGAGCGCTATAAAAAACTTCCAAAAATTCAAAAATTTGCTTGGAGTGTGGCTCTTTCAGCTTCAGTTGGGGCAGGAGCGACGCTTTTGGCGGGAGGTGGAATTGCAATGGCGGCTGGTTGTTTTGGCGCAAAAGCTTTGAGTGATAAGGTTTCTAGTAAACTTTTAAGAATGGCAGGAATTGGATCTTTAGTCGGAGGAACGATAGGTGCTTTGAAATATGACACAATGCAATTGAAAGAAAAAAATAAAGACCAAGCTCAGAAAAAAATGGCGGAAACTTTAGAAAAAGTTGAAGGGAGTATTTTTACAGCGTTAGACAAATACAACAAACAACTTAAAAATAAAGAAAGGACTAATAAGCTTTTGATAGGTGCGACCGCGGTTTCTTCTTCGGTTTTATTGGGTGGAGTTGATTTGGAAGATATTGAGGCTGGTTTGGAAAGTCTTAATGATAATGTCACTGAAGAAGTCGAGGGCATAGATACTATAATACCAGGAGATACTTCAGGGGAAATTCCAGATAATTCAAAAAAACCAGAATTTAGTGTAATTCCCGATGAAACTTCGAAAGATCCTGTTAATGGACAAGACGCTCTTGAAGAAATGAAAGGCACTACCAAGGATCATAT
>CAZXUS010000014.1:20318-28925 GCA_964643985.1 uncultured Bdellovibrionales bacterium
ATGGACAAGACGCTCTTGAAGAAATGAAAGGCACTACCAAGGATCATATTGATGGAGTAGACAAGAAAGAGGTATTTGAAGCTGGATTATTAAATGGTAGCTTCGAGCTAAAACCAAATGGGAATGTTTGGAATAGTTTGAGTGACCATTTTAATGGAGATAAACAAGCGGTAGGGCAGGCTTTGGCAGGTTTTCGAGAAGAAACTCTGGAGAATTTGACAGAAAGCGGAATGAGTGATGCTCAAGCAAATGAATTTATTGAATGGCGGTATAGACATATGAATGTAGGAACTGATTTTCAATTAGAAAATGGAGAATTGAAAATTCCAGATTTTACGAATGAAAAAATGTTAGAGCGCTTTGAAGCGCAAAATCCAAGCGTGGAGGTAGTTGAAAACACTAGACCTGCTGAGGATATTAAAGTTGACCAAGAGATATATGATCATGCCGAAGGAAGGGAGCGAGCTGGAGAGAGGCTTGGAATAAATAATGATTATGATGATGTAGAATCTTTGAATAGTCCAGAAAATGATTTGAAAGTAACTGAAGGTGAAACGGTTGATTTAAATATTGTTGATGAAGAAATAGATAAAGAAATTGATCAAGTGGTTGAGAAAAAATTGGCTGGAATTTATGAAAATTGGGGTAAAGATCAAACTTATGAATGGAATGTAATGCAAGAAAAGAATGCTTGGGATATTATTGACGGCAAATACGGTGATCCAATCGGAATTGATGGCCAGGAAATTAAAGCAAGCGAACTTCCAGAAGCAGAAAGAGGCACCCCGGTAAATAGCGGTTTAGATCAAGCTGAAATTAATAATAGAGAGCAATTAAAGGATTATTTACTGACGCTTAGAAAGGAAACTGGATTAGTGCCAGAGGCCAATGAAAAGGTAGAAGAGTTTATAAGACGGGCAGAGAGATCTAAATTATAGATACAAATTTAATAAAAAAATAATAAACTAAAAAATAATAAAAAATTATGTCAAATTTAAAAGAAAACATAAAAGCAGCTCAAATTGATTTAGTTAAAGATTTAGGAATTGATCAATTAGACCAAGCGCAAAAAGAAGAAATACTAACTCAAATTGGAGAAATTCTACAACAAAGAATTGTGCTTCGGATTGTGAAAGAACTGCCAGAAGAAAAACAAGATGAGTTTCAAGCAGTTTTAGAAAAAGCGCAAGATGACCCAGGTCAATTGGATAAATATTTGGAAGAAAATATTCCCGGAGTGGAAGCTATGATTTTAGCGGAAATTGGAGAATATAAAAAAGGAGCGAGCGATTTTATGAAACAAACTTTGAAAAATGCAGGAGTTGAAAAAGAGCAAGGTGCCGAACCGGTTGTCAAAGAAGCTTCTGAAGAAGAAACAAAAGAGGAAGCGACAGAAATAATTGAGGGAGCTGACAATCAGGAAGATTTAGAGAAAAAACCGGGAATTGAAAATGAATCAGAGGAAGTAAAAGAAGATTTAATAGAAAAAGCTGAACCAGAAGTTTCAAAGGAGCCAGAGATCGAATTGAAATCAGAATCAGAAACAGCGCCAGAATTGGAAATTACATCTTCAGCTGAAGCAGCAATACCGGAAGTTTCAGAAGTATTAAGTGAGGATAAAGAAATAAAAACTGAAGATTCTATGGAAATCATTGAACCAGAAAATAATGAAGCAAAAATCGATCCAGAAGTTAAAACTGAAGCCGAAACTAAAGATGAATTTAGAATTGGGGAGAAACCAATTCAGAAAGTAGCAGATAAGTTAGCTAGTCCAAGCGGAATTGAACAGGAACAAGCTGATCAAGAGGCTCAAATTTTAGAAGAAAATAAAGTTGAAAATACTCAAGTGGCTGGAGAAGAATTGGATTTATCAAATGAAATAGAAAAAATGACTCCAGACGAAGAAAAATTGCAAAAATAATAAGCAATAATAACAATAAACATGAGCGAGGAGAAAATCTTGGGAGGGGAAGATGGAATAGAAAAAAAACAAGCTGAAGAAGGAGACCTTTCTGGAGAACAGTCTTTGGAAAAGACAGAAAATTCAGTCGAACAAACTGTTGATAATTCAGCGGAAAAAATAAAACAAGCTCAAGGGCAAATTGATTCTAGTTTATCGAATATTAAAGATGATAAGAAGAAAATAATAAATCATACTAAGGATGTGGCTGGTTTAGAAACAGTTGAAGATCAAATTCAAAAATTGACTGAAATTGCTGTTCAAGACGGTCCTAAAACTGCTTTGAAAGTGGCGCGAGCTTTAAATAGCAATTATACTCTAGACGAAATGCATGACCGATTAGTTGACGAAGAAGATCTTCGAAAAATTTTGATTCAAAAAGGTTTTATCGAAAAAACTGAATAATTTTTTAATGGGACTTTTCTCAACCACTCTTTTTACTGTAATTTTCCAATTTTAGTTCAAGAGCCTACTTTCTACTATTATTCCTACTAAAATCTTAAATTTTTAAATAATTTATTTCAAAATTATAAAATTTTGTAACAAAATTGTGATTGGAAATAGTCCCTTAACCTAGAGAGTAAAAATGGAAACAGAAACTATTATTTTAATTTTGATGTTTATGACGGGTGGTGTTGCAATTTTTTGTGGCGTCTGGTTTTTGCTGGAAACTTTCTTATTAGCCAAAGTTCGAATTAGTCGCTCTTTAAATTCAACTTTGGATATTGTTCGAGTAGTTAAGCCTAAGCAAGCGGAAAAGCAGGATTCCGAAAAAAGAACTCAAAGTGAAAAAGAGGAAATTTCTATAATGGAACAGCTTTTGGCGACGTTTTCCGAAACCAAGATTAAAAGAAATTTTATAATGGATTTTTTTTATGGGACTCCCCAAATAACTATGGAAATGTCAGTGCCTTCGGATGGAGAACAAATTTCTTTTTATGTCTCGATGCCTCGACAAATCAAGGAGTTGGTGGAGAAGCAAATTCATAGTTTTTATCCTAGTGCTAATATTGAACGAGTGGAAGACTATACTATTTTTCGTCCAGATGGTTTTAGTAAGGGGAGCGTTGTAAGTTTAAAAAAAGAGCATATTTTTCCAATTAAAACTTATCAACATCTAGAATCCGATCCTTTGCATAATATTGCTAATACACTTTCTAAATTAGAAAATGTCGAGGAAGGGGCTTGTTTTCAAATAATTTTTAGAAAATCAACCGATAATTCTATTAAAAGTCGAGGAGAAAAGATAACTCGAGAAATGCAAAAAGGAAAGCGTTTAAAAGATGCTAGTAGCGGTTTTTGGATGGATATTTTGAAAGAGATTTTGAAAGGAGCTAAAAAAGAAAACGAAGAAATAGTCAACTTAACGCCAGAAGAAAATGATGTTATTAAACAAATTGAAAACAAGATAAACAAAACTCGATTTGATGTAAACATTAGATTAATTACATCGGCGCAAACTGAACAACGGGCCGAAGAAATTCTAAATCAATTAGAAAATTCTTTCACTCAATTTGAAGATGTTAATTTGAATAAATTTGTTTCTATTCGAGATAAGAGTAAGAATGCCAAAAAATTGGCTTATGATTTTATTTTTCGGTATTTTAAACCAAATCGAAAGATTACTTTGGACGTGGAAGAATTAGCCAGTGTTTTTCATTTTCCAATCTCGACTACTGAAACTCCAAAATTAAATTGGTTGCGTTCAAAAACTGCTCCACCACCAGTAAATATTCCCAAGGAAGGTTTAAAATTGGGTTTTAGTAATTTTCGCGGAACTCAGACTGAAATTTTATTGGATCGAGAAGCGCGAAGAAGGCACCTTTATATTATTGGACAAACTGGAACTGGTAAATCAGGTTTTATTGAAGAAATGGCCAAACAAGATGCTTTCAACAATGAGGGAATGTGTATTATTGATCCTCACGGTGATTTGATTGATCATATTTTAGAATGTATTCCCAAGGAACGAGCTGAAGACGTAATTTATTTTGATCCTTCTGATACAGAGCGACCTTTTGGTTTTAATATGCTTCAGTATGATGAAAAAAATCCAGAACAAAAAACTTTTGTGATCAATGAAATCATTAATATTTTTGACAAACTTTATGATTTAAGTCAAACCGGAGGTCCGATGTTTGAACAATATATGAGAAATGCTTTGCTGCTAATTATGGATAGTCCAGAAACGGGATCAACTTTGATGGAAGTTCCTCGAGTTTTTCGAGATGCAGAGTTTCGTCAAGAAAAAATTAAACTTTGTAAAGATCGAACCGTGGTTGATTTTTGGCAAAAGGAGGCCGAAAAAGCGGGCGGAGATGCTTCTTTGGAAAATATTGCTCCTTATATTAATTCAAAGCTTACTACTTTTATCTCTAATGATATGATGCGTCCGATTATTGCTCAACAGGAAAGCACCTTGGATTTTAGAAAAATAATGGACGAAAAGAAGATTTTATTAGTAAATTTATCTAAGGGTAAAATTGGTGAAATTAATAGTCATTTATTAGGAATGATTATTGTTGGAAAATTACTAATGGCAGCCCTTTCTCGGACTGACATTCCAGAAGAAGAGCGAAGTGATTTTTATTTATATATTGATGAATTTCAAAATTTTACGACGGATTCAATTTCTCAAATTTTAGCGGAAGCTAGGAAATATCGATTATGCTTAACGATTGCTCATCAATATATTGGACAACTTTCCGATGATATATCCAAGGCGGTTTTCGGAAATGTGGGCTCAATGAGTGCTTTTAGAGTTGGAGCAGAAGACGCTGATTTTCTTCAAAAACAACTTACTCCGGTTTTTGATGCAGACGATTTAATTAATATTAATAATTTTCAATGCTTTACCAAGCTTTTGATTAATAATGAATCTTCTGATCCATTTGATATGAAAACTTATCCACCGAAGTCTGGAAGTATTGAGTTAAGAGATGCTTTTAAAGAGTATTCTCGTTATAAATACGGTCGAGATCGAAACATTGTTGAAAATGAAATTAAAGCTCGTTATGAAAAAGCAATAGAAAGCCAAACTGAAGAGGAATAGAAGACTAATTGATTAGGCTGATAAAATATCAGAGATATCTTTTGAAATAATTTTTAATTTTATAATTTTATAATTTTTAAATAAATTCTAAATTCTAATTTTTTAAACCTAGTTTTAGAAAAGTTTTAGATTTTGAAAATTATAATCCTGGATTTATCACTGTTGTTCACGAATGACATGATTTATTTGAAATTTGAAATTTTTAATTTGTTTGCTCGTCTCGCTGAGGCTTGCCGAGGCGGATTTCTTGTGTTTTGTGTCTTGTATCCTTCTAGGAAAGATTTTCCTATGATTTTAACTGTTTTTTAAACCACTGATTACTCTTAATAAAAAGAATTTCTTTGAATTTTTTTGTTAATTTGAAATTCGATTATTCACATTAATACCATTTTCTACCAAGGCTTTGACATTTGCCTATTTTTAGGTTAGAATAGGTTTTTGCGTTAATTATTATTACAAACCTGTTTCAGAAAAAACATTTTGCAACAGACTTATTTATTTATGGAAATTAGAAATATTGCGATTGTGGCCCATGTTGATCATGGAAAGACTACTTTGACTGATGCTTTAATGCGTCAAACCGGGATGGTTTCAGATGATTCTTCAATGGATACGGATGCAATTGAAAAAGAACGAGGAATAACTATTTATTCCAAAAATGCTTCTTTGGATTACAAAGATACTAAAATAAACATTGTTGACACTCCTGGACATGCTGATTTTGGTTCAGAAGTGGAGCGAGTTTTGCGAGTGGTTAACTCAGTTGTTTTAGTGGTGGATGCCCAAGAAGGTCCAATGCCTCAAACCAGGTTCGTTTTAAAAAAATCTTTAGATTTGGGTTTGAAGCCGATTGTAGTTCTAAATAAAATTGATAAACCAGCAGCTCGGCCAGACGTAGTCGAAGAAATGGTTTATGAACTTTTTTTAGATTTAGGGGCTAATGACGAACAGCTAGATTTTCCAGTTGTTTATGCTAATGCTAAAAGCGGAATGGCAACTTTGGATTTGAATAGCCAGGATAGTAATTTATTTCCTTTGCTTGATGTTGTTTTGGAGCGAGTGGAATCAGCTTCAATCAAGGAGAATGAAGAAGAGGCTGGTGAATTTCGTTTGCAACCTTTTAATTTGGCTTACGATAATTTTTTAGGGAGATTGGCAGTGGTCAGGGTTTACGAAGGAGTAGTTAAAGTGGGCGATGAAGTTTATATTAAGAAAGATGGCGATGAAATTTCTAAGGCTAAAATTACTAAGATGTTTACTTTTTTTGGGACTCAGCGTCAAGAAGTAGAAAAAGCAGTTTCCGGAGATATCGCAATTATTGCTGGATTGCCAGATGTTTATATTGGGCAAACAATTTGTAAAAATCCGGAACAGGAAAAATTGCCAAGTATTGATATTGATCAGCCAACTATTACTCTAAACTTTTTAGTGAATAATTCTCCTTTTGCCGGGCAAGATGGTGACTTAGTGACCAATATTCAAATTAGAGAGCGTTTAGAAAAAGAATTAGAAGTGAATGTTGGTTTGAAAATTGATTTTTCGGCTAATGATCATTATAAAATTTCTGGACGAGGGGAATTGCATATCGCTATTTTAATTGAAAATATGCGAAGAGAAGGCTATGAAATTCAAGTTTCTCAACCGGCAGCGATTGAAGAAATTATCGATGGACAAAAATTCGAGCCTTTTGAAGAAGTGACTATCGACGTTAAAGAAGAAAGCACAGGAACGGTCATTGAAAGACTGGGCAAAAGAAAAGGGGTAATGATTGAAATGAAACCAGTTAACGGAATGATAAGAATGATTTTTGAAGCTCCAACCCGAGGTTTGCTGGGCTATCGAAGTCAGTTCATTGTTGATACCAAAGGTGAAGGAATTTTTTGTAGTCGATTTTTGGAAATGAGACCCTATGCAGGTTTAATAGAAAAGCGAGAAACTGGATCTATGATCTCGATGATTGCTGGAAAAGCTTTAGGATATTCTTTATTTAGTTTGCAACAAAGAGGTTCTTTATACATAGGAGCTAGCGTTCAAGTTTACGAAGGAATGGTGATTGGAGATACCTCCAAAGGAGAAGATATTACAGTCAATCCGATTAAAGGCAAACAGCTAACTAATGTTCGATCTTCTGGAACCGATGAAGCGATTCAATTAATTCCACCAGTTCCAATGACGGTGGAACGAGGAATGGAAGTTATGTCTGGGGATGAATATTTAGAAGTTACCCCAAAAAATATTCGACTAAGAAAGCAATGCTTAACGGAAAATGAAAGAACTATTGCCAATAGGAAGAAAAAATAAGCTTGAAGGAAGTGTTTAAATTAAAAAAAGAACTCGAGAGGGTTCTTTTTTGTTGATTTAAAAGTAAGTGGTCAACGGTGATCGGCGATTTAAAGTTTAATTCAAAATTGAATGGTTTAATTTTGAAACAGTTTTTAATTTAAAATTACCAAAAAGATATCTTAGATATCTCAATAGGCCTTTCTGTCAAAGGATTTTTGGTCTTGTTGTTGTTAATTGATAAATGCTGATTATTCATTGAATTTAGATTTGCCCCAAACTCAAAATTAAGCTAAAATATAGTCAGGTTTAAGAGAAAAATACAAAAATTCTGAAATGCAAGAAACTAAAAAAAGATTTCCAAAAAATTAAAAAACAATTTAAATAAAATAAAATTAAACAAAAAGCTATGTTGAAAATAAAAGAATTTATGAAAGCTAAGAAAAGTCGAAGGATTTACATCCCGATCATTTTTCTAACAGTGGGTTTTCTGGTTTTTTATCAAGTCTTTATTTCCAAAGGGGCTAGTTATGGTTGGCTCCAAGCCGACTGGGCTGGTGGAGCGGACACAGTCAATTTCCCGAACCATACTGACAATCAAACTGGCTGGACTAAGTTTTTTTCGAAAGATGATAATGTAGATACCACTACTACTCTAGGAGAAATAACTTTGACTAATTCAGCAACGGAAGACGAGAATACTCTTGATGCTGATTTTGTGGCTGCGACACAAACCACTGCTTTGAGCGCTAGTGGAGATTTCTATATAAATGGTGACTCAATTCAACTTAAGAAGCAAGACGGTGTCAGTTGCACGGTCGCTGAGGAGTGCATTAGCGGTGGTTGCTCGGCTAATCTCTGTTATGCACCTTGGTTTTGCGGTGATACTGTCAGTTATGAAAGTCAAATTTATTCTACTGTGGCAATCGGAACCCAATGCTGGACGGGAGAAAATATGAACGTAGGAACAAAAGTAACTGGAGGAACAACAATGACAAACAACGCTATTACAGAAAAACATTGTTATGCCGACAGCGACGCAAATTGTACGACCTACGGAGGACTTTATCAATGGAATGAAGCCATGCAATATTCAATCACTGAAGGAGCTCAAGGAATTTGTCCAGCTGATTGGCATATTCCAACTGATGCAGAACAAAACACTCTAGACCAATATCTCGCAACTGGAACTTGCAATGCCGTAAGAAGCGGAGCCTGGGATTGCGATCCGGCTGGAACAGCCCTAAAAGCAGGAGGATCTTCTGGTTTTGAAGACTTACTTGCTGGCTACCGCAATACTACTGGCTCGTTCTAC
>CAZXUS010000015.1:0-25837 GCA_964643985.1 uncultured Bdellovibrionales bacterium
GGGAATTTTTTTGGTAATAATATAATGTTGGCTATTCCTGAAGAGAAAGTTTTTACTAGAGTTATTTCAATACCAGCTATGGAAGAGGGGAAAGCCCTAGAAGAAGCAATTAAATGGGAAACAGAATCGAATATTCCAGTTGCTTTGAAAGATATTTATTATGATTGGCAAATTCTTGATAAAACAAAAGATCAATTTAATATTTTAATAATGGCTGTCAGCAAAGAGGTTGTTGATAATTATTTAGATATTTTTGATACTCTCAATTTAAAAATAATTGCCTTGGAACCTGAATCGTTGTCAACGGCTAGAAGTTTGATAGAAAGAGGTTTTCAGGGTTATAGTTTGATCGTTTATATAGGAACAAATTCTAGTAATTTTGCGATTTGCAAAAAAAATATTCCAGTTTTTACGGCGGATAGCTCTATCTCTGGAAAAATGATGACCGAAATTGTTGTTAAAAATTTGGGTTTTAGTTTTGAAAAAGCAGAAAATTATAAAATAAAAAAAGGTTTAGAGGACAGCGAAATTGATGGGAAGGTGATTTTTAATCCAGTTTTAGGAAATCTTATTAAGGAAATAAAAAAAACCATCGAGTTTTTGCACGAGAATTTATTCTTAGAGGAAAAAGACAAAAAAATAACAAAAATTATTTTATGTGGAGGAGGTTTCAACTTGAAGGGATTGAGTTCTTATTTAAGTATTAAGTTGAAACAATCCGTAATACAAGCCAATCCTTGGTTGAATTTAAATTTTGTAAAAAAAATTCCACCAATTTCAAAGCAAAATTCTCAAGGTTTTGCTCCCGTAATTGGGTTGACTCTAAAAGCTCAAGATTATGATAAGATCAATTAATTTATTACCAGCTGAAAGAAAAAATATAATTAAAACCGATAATTTTAATCAGTTTCTTTTTAAAGTTGGGTTTGTGGTGATTTTCTCAATTTTATTGTTTATTGTTTTTTTGCTGGCTAATTTATTTATTATTAATATTTATAAAAAAATTAATCAAGATGAAATAAAAAGAACTGAAAGTGGTGAATTAAGCGTAATAATTCAAAAAGCGAAAACCAAAATTGATGATAATTATTTAAAGACTAACCAGTCAGTAATTGAAATAAAAAAAAGAATTTCTTACTGGAACTACTTGAACCAAATTAATCAGGTTTTACCAGAAAATGTTTATTATTCCAAGCTTACATTGGAGGCCGGAAAGATGAAGCTAGAGGGATTGGCTAAAAATAGAAATGATTTGGTTAAGTTTAAGGAAATCTTAGAACAAGACAAAAATTTCACAGAAGTTAAAATGCCTATTTCTAATTTTACCTCACAGGAAAATATTAATTTTGAAATTAATTTAGAATTTTTAGTGACAAACTCTTTTTTGGAGTAGTTGGTTGAATCAGATAAAATAATATTTTTAGAAAAATTTTACTAAAAAAGTAATTACCATAAATGGATATCAAAGCAGGAAGACAAAAAACATTATTAACATTTTTTTCTTTTTCAATTCTTTCAATTCTTTTGATTTATTTTTTGGTCATTCCGATAACAAGGAAGGTTTACCAGCAGAAAGATTTTCTTGAAGAAGCCAAACTAACGCTCTCTCGGGATCAAGAAAACATAGATGAATATAGAAGTGATCTGGAATATTTAGAAAATAATTCTTTTCTCAATGAAGGTTTGGAAGTTAATGAAAATAATAGAGTTGAGCTGATAGAGTTTTTGGAGGAAATTGCTAAAAAAGAATCTTTAGAGTTAAAAATAGAAACTTTTGGCGTTACTATTAATAGAAATGTTAAAAGTGAAAATAATGGAGTAGGAAAAACTATTTTGAAACTTTCCTTAAGAGGTGATTACGAAAGTTTTTTAGTTTTTGTATATCAATTGCAAAATTCTAAATATATTGTCAATATTGATAAATTGATAGTGGAAGATTTTGATGAAGCTAAAATGAGGAATATAAAAAAAGACTTTTTGCCCGAAGAATTGCCAGAAATTGAAGGAGAAATAGTTATTTCTTTTAATGAGCAAAAAATATGAAAATGAGAATTAATTTAAAGGAAAAGATTAAGGATGGTTTGGTCTATTTTCAGAAAAAGAATTGGATTATAACAATTTTACTTTTTTTTGTTATTCTTTTGTTTGCTCTGGTCGTTTGGCAAGATTGTATCTTAAATCCTAGTCCTAGTAAGACAACTTTGGATAATATAGCTAAAGTCGAACAAGAATTTAAAACTAAAATGAGCGATATTAAAAAGAATCATCAGATTTTAAAAGATCAAGAGCAGAGATTCAATAACCCTAAAAAAAACACAAGAAATAGAAACTATTTTGAACCTTTGGAGGAGGTTCCGGATTTGCCAAGTTTAGAAAAAAATCCAACTGATAAAAATTTTAATCCAGAGATAGTCCTTTAGAATTTTGACTTATCTTTAATTGTTTGCTATCTTTATTGAGCATTCTTATTGATAAGTTTTTTGTTTTTGAATGAAATTGATTTTTTAAAGAATATCTATCCCCTCGTAGTTTAATGGATAGAACATCGGCCTTCTAAGCCGAATACGAAGGTTCGATTCCTTCCGAGGGGACAACGAGGAGCTTGCTCCGAGTTTATTTTTTACTGTAAATTCCAAATTTTAATTAAATTTCCTTCAAATTTTTTCAACCTATAAATATAGGTATCAAAAATTTTCATAAAATTTATCACAATATTCTAAAATTTCGCAACGAAAAAATGCTCTTTTGTTTATTCTTGAATAATAAGATAGTTGAATAATTTTTTCTTTATTGAGAACAAAATTATCAAATTTTTAGTTACAAAAATAGACTCGGAGCAAGCTCCTTTTTATTTTTCTAGAATTATCTCGAAATTTAATCCAAAATTATTAAATTTCATAACGAAAAATAGCTCATTGGTTTTTACGAATTATAATTATAAATAATAATAATTATTTTTAGTTCTTTTGGGTTTGTTTTTTTATTGACAAAAAATAAAACTAAAATTAGAATGAGGTTCAAGGTTTAAAAAGATAAAATTATAAATATTAATAAAGAATATGGAAGAAGAAAAGAAAATGGAGGAGGGGAAAAAGGAGGGAATAAGTAAGAATAAAATGGCCAATGTAATTTTACTAGCGGGGGTTTTTTTTGGAGTCGGTTTTTTTGTTAGTCAGGGTAATCTCTTGAATAAAGAACAAAAAACTTTTATTACCCTAGAAGAAGCTAAAGATAAGGCTGAAAATTTTATTACTGAAAATTTAGTGCAACCTGGAACTGAAATAAAAGTTAAAGGAGCTAGTGAAGAAAGAGGTCTTTATAAAGTGGTCGTCACTGTTCAGGAGCAAGAGATAGAAACTTATATGACTAAGGACGGAAAATCTTTTTTTCCTCAAGCGATGAATATTGAAGAAATTGAGGAGCAAAAAAATGCTTCTCAGGAAAATCAAGCAGTTGCTCCAGTGGAGGTTCCAAAACAAGATAAACCAGTCGTTGAAACTTTTATTATGAGTTATTGTCCCTATGGAACTCAAGTTCAAAAAGGCTTTTTGCCAGTTGTTCAGTTATTGAAAGATAAGATTGATTTTGATTTTAAATTTGTTGATTATGCGATGCACGAAAAGGATGAGATTGATGAAAATTTAGTTCAATACTGTATTAACGAAGATAATCAACAAAAATATTATAAATATTTGGATTGTTTTTTGGCGAGTGAAGATTCTAAGAGTTGTTTAGCTAAAGCTCAAGTCAATCAAGCTAAATTAAATCAATGTGTTGTGGATGTTGATAATAAATATGGTGTAATAAAGGCTTATGAAGATAAAGAAAGTTGGGGTGGACAATTCCCTCCCTTTGATATTCAAAAAGAGGATAATTTAAAGTATGGAGTGCAAGGATCTCCAACTATTGTTATTAATGGTGTAGAAGCTTCATCAGCTCGAGATCCACAAAGCTTGTTGGCTATTATTTGTAGTGGTTTTGAAAAACCACCAGTTGAATGTAATCAAGAGCTTTCAGCTGAAACTCCTGCTCCAGGATTTGGAAGCGGAATTACTAACTCAAACGCTGCCGCTGATTGTGCTGAATAGTAAAATCTAAAATAGCAAGAGACTGTCTTCAACCACTCTTTTTACTGCAATTTTCCAATCTTGGTTAAATTATTTAAAAATTCTCTTGCACTAACTAACGCTAAAGCTTCAAAAATTTTTAATTAATTTATCTCAAAATTGGAAAATTTCGTAACAAAACTGTGATTGGAGACAATCTCATTAAAAACCTCGTTTATTCGAGGTTTTTACTTTATGAAAATATTTTTAAATTTTAAATTCGATTACATCTCCGTCTTGGACAACATAATCTTTGCCGACGGTTTTTAGCAATCCCAATTCTTTCGCTTTGGTTCTCGATTTAGTTTCAACCAGATCGTTATAGGGAATTATCTCCGCTTTGATGAATTTTTCTTGAAAATCAGAATGAATAGCTCGACCAGCTTCAGGAGCCGTCGAGTTGATGGGAACTTGCCAAGCTCGAGTCTCTGTTTCGCCGGCGGTTAAAAAGGTCATTAAACTTAAAAGATGGTAGCTTTTTTTTATCAATTCATTTAATTCTGATTTTAACTCCAGTTCTTGTTTATCTTCGTCGCTTAAATCTAAAAGTTCTTCTTCGATTTTTATATCCAAGGCAACGTAATTTTGAGGATTTTTGAGTAAGTTTAAAAGTTTGAATTTTGATAAGTCAGTTTTAATATCTTCGGGTTGGTTAGTATTCAGAACATATAAAACTGGCTTAAATGATAACAAACATAAGTCTTTGATTAATTCAAAGTCTTCCTCTAATGATTCTATAAATTTTTGAACTTGAGTTAAATTATTATTATTTAAAATCTTCTCTAAATTTTTAGTTATTTCTAATATTTTTAAAGCCTCCTTATCTCCAGTCTTGGTTTGTTTGCTAATTTTTTCAATTCTTTTCTTAATAGTTTCTAGGTCGGCTAGAATTAATTCAGTATTTATTATTTCAATATCTTCTTTGGGGTCAATCCTTTCTTTGACGTGACTAATGTTGGCATTTTCAAAGAATCTAACAACTTGAACAATAGCATCTACTTCGCGAATATTTTGCAAAAATTTATTTCCTAAACCTTGTCCTTCGGCGGCCCCTTCAACTAATCCAGCAATGTCAACAAATTCAATAGTGGAATAAATCTTTTTTTTGGAATTAAAAAGTTCGGCTAGTTTATCAATTCGTTCGTCAAGTACTTCAACAATCCCAGTGTTGGGTTCAATGGTGCAAAAGGGATAGTTGTTGATATCAACTTGAATTTTAGTTAAAGCTTTGAAGAGAGTCGATTTACCAACATTGGGAAGACCAACGATGCCTATTTTCATTTGTGTAAATTAATTTTATCAATAAGTTTCCAATAGGAATAGCATAATATAAATTGCTTAAATAAACAAGGATTAAAACATTTTAATAGCTATTAAAAGGGTTGTTTGTTGTTTGAAAAAAAGATATTATTAATTTATACTATTTTCAAATAACCGTTTTCTCTCCAAGTCTTGAAAATTTGGATTGCAATTTAATGGGAGTTGGTTAATTGAAAATGGCATTAGACGCTGATTATTATTTATTATAAATGTTTAGTTTCAAAAAAATTAAAGGAGATCATCTTTTCCGAGATGTTAATGATGAAATCAGAAATGAGGTAGTAAAAACTATTATTAAAGCTTCAACTCCTAGGAAGAGTTTTTTTGTAATGGTCGCAGTTTCTTCTTTTCTATGTACCGCAGGATTGTTAATGGAAAGTGTGACATTGATCATTGGCTCAATGTTAATAGCGCCAATGCTATCAGCTATTTTATCAATTTCTCTGGGAATGGTTGTTTTAAATATCAAATTGTTTTATCGTTCAGTGCTAGTGGTCTCTAAGGCTTTTTTACTTTTGTTTATTTCAGCTTTTGGGATTTCAATGTTTTTTGATATGTCGCAAGAATTTTCTTATGATTTTTTATTAAAATCTGAGCTTCAACTAGAAATTTTTATAGTAGCTTTGATTGTTGGATTTGCAGCGACACTGTCTTTTGTGCGAAAAGAACTTTCTCAATATGTAATTGGGACAGCCATTGCCGTTACGTTAATTCCTCCAATTGCAATTAGCGCGATTGCTTTAAGAATGGGTTATCCAGATTATTTTTTAAATGCTTTATGGATATTTTTTATAAATTTTATGGGGATAATAATTTCTTCTGTGGCAGTTTTTGTTGTCACCAAGTTTCATTATGCGCAAAAAAAAGTCATAGAAGAACTTGAAGATGAAAAAAAGTTTTTGGATAAATTGACCAGAAAAGAAAAAATTAGAAAGTGGCTTTTTGAAGGTTTTTCTTTAGCTAAAAATGTTTTTAAGAGATAAAAAAATATGAAAAATTATTATATTACTACAACCCTACCTTACGTTAATTCTATTCCGCACATCGGGTTTGCTTCGGAAATTATTCGAGCTGATATTTTGGCGAGATTTAATAGAGAAGTTTTAGGAAAAGATGTTTTTTTTAATACTGGAACTGATGAACATGGTCAAAAAATTTATGATCAGGCTAAGGAGAAAGGTTTGTTTGCTCAAGAATTTTGTGATTTACAGGCTCAAGGTTTCAAAAAATTAAAAGAAAGTTTGAATTTAAGTTTTAATAATTTTGTTAGAACTACCGATGAAAATCATATTAAAGCTGCTCAAGAATTTTGGAAGATTTGTGAAAAGAAAGGTGATATTTACAAGGCTGAATATGAAACTAAATATTGTGTAGGATGTGAATTGGAAAAAACTGATTCAGAATTAAATGAGGAAGGGCGTTGTCCACTTCATCCTAATAAAGATTTGCAGTTGAGAAAAGAAGAGAATTATTTTTTTAAGTTTTCTAATTATCAACAAGCTTTGTTGGATTTTTACAAAGAAAATCCTAATTTCGTGGAACCCAACAAAAGATTTAATGAGATTAAAAAGTTTGTCGAGAAAGATTTGAAAGATTTTAGTATTTCAAGATTAAAAACTAAAATGCCTTGGGGAGTTTCAGTTCCCGAAGATGATGAACACGTAATGTATGTTTGGTTTGACGCCTTGGTGAACTATATTTCGGCTTTGGGTTGGCCTTGTCATTGTGAAAGAGTTAATAAACTTGGAGCAGAAGAACCGCCTGAGATGGCCCTTTGTAAAAGGGATGAATGTAATTATAAAAAATTCTGGCCGGGAATTCAAATTGCAGGGAAAGATAACTTAAGACAACAAGCTGCGATGTGGCAAGCGATGTTGATGTCGGCTGGATTACCAAATTCTCAGAAAATTTACATCAATGGTTTTATAATTTCAGACGGAGTCAAAATGAGCAAAAGTTTGGGTAATGTTATTTCTCCGACCGAAATGGTTGAAAAATTTGGGATTGATGGGGCTCGGTATTTGCTGATAGGTTCGTCTAATTTTGGGGAAGACGTTGATTTGACTTGGGATCGGATGACAGAGCGCTACAATAATGACTTAGCTAATGGCTTGGGAAATGTTTTTTCTAGAGTTATTAAAATGAGCCAAAAGTTGGAACTTTCTGATGAAGAAATCAATGAATATATTGATGAAAATATTAAAATTGACTTGAAACAATACCAAGAATTTTTTGAAAAAGGAGAAGTAGAAAAAGTGCTTAAAGATGCTCAAGAAAAAGTAACTGAAATTGATAGAGAAATGGAGGACTCTAAGCCTTGGGAGTTAGCGAAAAGTGAACCAGAAAAGTTCAAAGAAATAATCTTAAAAGCCTTAGTTGAATTGCAAGAATTGCAAATTATGGTGAAAATTTTTATGCCAGAAACGGCTGATAAAATGAAGAAAATGTTAATGACCAGGGAAATCCAGAGTCTTTTTCCTAGAATCTAGAATATAAATTTCAAAGCTAAAATTATTCTAGAAATAATTTCACCCAGCTCTTTTTCTTGTTGTGTTCTTAAAATTACGTATCAAAATAATAAAAATTAAATATTAAATATTAAATATTAATTTCTATCATTCTACGTCGTATGATAGAAAATAAAAATATGTCAAAAAAGAAATTTTATGAAATAAAGCCCTCTTTCAGGGGGAAATTATTAGGAAATTTTTATAAAATTATCTCTGAAATAAAAAATGAACAGGATGCAAAAAATTTTCTAAAAGATTTACTAACCCCGGGTGAATCGATAATGATTGCCTATCGGGTTGAAATAGCTCAAATGCTGTTAATAGGTTTTGGGTATGCGGATATTCAAAAAAAATTAAAAGTTAGTGCGGGCACTGTTAATAATGTCAATAAATGGTTATGCAGTGGTTTTGGCGGTTATATGAAAGAGCTCAAGAAGGCGAAAAATCAAAAACAGAGAAGACAGGTTATGCCGACGACAGAATGGGGGAAATTAAAAAAGAAATACCCAGCACATTTCCTCGTTTTTAATTTATTAGACGAAATAAAAAAGTAAATAAATTTTCTATCATTCTACGTCGTATGATAGAAAATATTTAAGATATTTTTAACGATTATATTATGATTGATACTCATGCTCATTTGGACTTTGAACAATTCGACAACGACCGAGAAGACGCCATAAAGCGTTTTTTTAGTGAAGGTGGTCAAGCTATTTTAAATATTGGAGTAAACGAAGAAAGAAGTGAAAAAACTTTAGAAATTACAGAAAGCTATTCGAACATTTTTGCTAGTTTGGGTTTTCATCCTAGCGAATGTCAAAATGTTGACTTGGAAAAAGTTGAAAAATATTTAAAAAAGAAATGTTTACATCCAAAGGTTCGAGCCATTGGCGAAATTGGTTTGGACTATTTTCATATTAACCAAGAAGACAATAAAAAACTTCAAAAAAAACTTTTTATTAAACAACTAGAGATAGTTAAAAGTTTTAATTTACCAGTGGTCATTCATTGTCGAGATGCTTATGTTGATCTACTTGAAATAATTTCCCAGGCTGATTTTAGAGAGATGAAAATGGTGGTTCATTGTTTTAGTGGAAGTTCAGACGACGCCGAAAAATTTTTAAAATTTGTTAATTTAAAATTTTCTTTTACGGGAAATATAACATTTGTTAAAGATGAAGATGAATTATTAAAAGTGGTTGCTCTAATCCCATTGAATAGAATTATGGTGGAGACCGATTGCCCTTTTCTGGCTCCGGTGCCGAACCGAGGTAAGCGCAATGAACCAGCTTTTGTTAAATATGTAATTGAAAAAATAGCGAAAGTAAAAGGATTAAGTTTTGCGGAAGTAGAAAAGCAGACTGATCAAAATGCAATTAATTTTTTTGGATTTTAAAATTTATTATAAAAGTATGAAAAAAGAAATATGCTTATTTTGTGATCGAAATAATGTTAAAAAACACTCAATCATAGCACAAAATGAATTATTTTACGCTAGATGGGATAATTTTCCAGTTTCGAAAGGTCATTCTGAGATTGTTCCTAAAAAACACATAGAATCATTTTTTGATTTGAACAAAAATGATCTGAGTTTGTTGTTCGATTTAATCAAAAAAACCAAGGAGATTGTTGTGGATAAATATAATCCTGATGCATTTAATATCGGAATTAATGAAGGCGTGGCTGCAGGTAGGACTATTCATCATCTTCATGTTCATCTTATTCCTAGATATAAAGGCGATGTAAAAAATCCAATAGGTGGAGTAAGGCATGTTATTCCAGGAAAGGGTTTTTACTAATAGTAATAAAAATTTAAGTTAAATAAAAAAACTCCTTGAAGGAGTTTTTTTAAATCTTTTTAAATAGGAAGTTTTTTCTACTTTATTTTTCTTTTAATTTCTTCTTCTTTAAAGCAAACTAATTGATCATTAGGAAGAATTTTTACTTTACCTTTAAAAGAAATTCCGCATTCTAGACCTGATTTAACTTCGCTAACATCTTCTTTATTGTGTTGAAGCTGAACTAATTCTCCCATTCCTAAAAATTCTTTATCTCGAAAAACTTCTATTTTTTCGCCTTTGATTAGTTTACCGTCCATAACTTTTCCACCAACCACTGCTAGATTTTTAGTATTTTTAAAATTAGCCAAAACTTTTAATCGGCCCAATTCAACTTTGTTGATTTCTAAATCTAAAAGTTCAGAAATTTCACCTTTAATATCCTCAATTAGCTCATAGATAACATTGAAAGTTTTAACTTTCACTTTTGATTCAGTCAGGCTTTGATTGGCAGTGGCATTAGGATTAACATTAAAACCATAGATGATTGCCCGACTGGTTTGAGCCATTTTAACATCATTCTCAGTGATAGCACCTACTCCTTCGCTTACAAAATCAATATTAACTTCTTGCGAATCGATGGAATCGATAATTTGTTTAATGGCTTCTAGCGTGCCTTGAACATCAGTTTTGAGGATTACTGAGAGACAATTTTTTTTGGTTTCGTTGATAGTCATAATCAATTCTTTAGAACCAATTTTTCCAATTCTTCCTCCCATCTTTCCTTTTTCTTGAGCAATTTCCTTGGCAAAGCGTTTGACTTTTTTGGCGTCACTTTCAACTTGCAATAAATCATTACTTTGCGGTGTTTCTGATAAGCCAACAATTGTCACGGGAGTAGAAGGTAAAGCCTCTTTGATATCCTTACCTGCAAAATTTTCTAGTTTTTTGATTTTGCTAATAGCGTCCCCAATAATAACGGTTTGTCCAATTTTAAGTGTTCCAGTTTTAATCAAAACTGTTGCTACGGATCCTTTGGAAGCCTCTTTGTTAGATTCAAGCACGATTCCCAAGGCGTTTCTTTCGGGATTAGCTTTAAATTCGTAATATTCAGCTAAAAATAAGATGTTTTTCAATAATTCATCTAGGCCAGTGTTTTGTTTAGCGGAAATTGCATTAAAAGGAATTTCACCGCCGTAGCCTTCTAGCAGAAGATTGTGTTCTGCTAATTCTTGCTTAACTTTATCGATATTGGCTTCGGGTTTGTCGACTTTGTTGAGAGCTACTATAGTTGGAATTTTGTTTTCAAGTAAAAATGCAATTACTTCCTTGGTTTGAGGTTTAACTCCATCATCAGCTGCCACTACTAAAATAGCGATATCAGCCAGAGAGGCACCTCTTTCTCTCATTCCTTGGAAAGCTTCATGACCAGGTGTGTCAATAAAAGTAATTAACTCCCCATTTTTTTTGACTTGATAAGCGCTGGTGTGCTGAGTAATTCCACCAAATTCTTGTTCCGTCACGTGCGCTTTTCGCAAAGTGTCCAGTAACGTAGTTTTCCCATGGTCAACGTGTCCTAGGATTGTGACGACCGGAGGGCGTTTTTTTAACTTGTCTTTATCTTCAGATTCTAATGCCAGGATATTTTCTAATTTTTTAGAAGTCAAAAGATCATTGGTCATCGTCAATTCTTCTGGCTGAACTTCAACTCCTAATTCTTCAGAAATAACAAAAACTGTATCATAATCAATTAGATTATTGATATTGGCCATAATTCCATTTTCCATCAATTTTTTCAAAATTTCAGAAACGCTAATATCAAGTCGAGTAGCGAGGTCTTTGACGGTTAATTGAGCGGGAATTTTAATTGGTTCTTTTTGTTGTTCTTGATTGACCAAATAATTACATTAATAAATTAAAATAGTTCCATTAAAAAAATGAAGACTTTTGAATAGCCCTTCTATTTATAGCAAAGATTATGCTAAAAGTCAAAGTTTTTTAATATTTAAACCCTTCTTTTTACCATTTGATTGTTTTTTTCAATAGAAGCGATGGAAATTGCTCTTTTTTCTTCTTCGGTTAGAGGGTATTTAGTGGTTTTTCCTTTTTGAACAGCTTTAGCGTAAATTCGAACGCCTTCTCTGGAATAGAGCGAGGAAATAATGGCTCCATTATTTTCATCGTCCAAAAGGGCTAAGGAAAAACTTTGATCTCCGCCAATTTCTCGGAAAGGATTGAATCGTAATAGTCCGATTTTGTGAATACTTTTCAGCGAATGGGCTTTAACTTCGCTAGTTTGTTGGTATAAGTCTTTGGTTTGAATAGAGAGTTCTTTGATTTTAGCATTATTGGCTAAAATAATTGGCTCCAGATCAGAACCTTTTTTGCCGTTAAAAAGCACTTTTTGATTTTTAGCTATTTTGCTAATTTTGATTTGAAGTAAAATATTCCAAATAATTAAAAATCCAATCAGGCCGGCTGAAATATAAACAATAATTGAATTGTCCATGATTTTTTGTTTAGTTTAATCTTGATATATAAGCTATTTTAGCAGTTTTGAAGTTTTTGAAAAGAGAAGAATTATTAGTTGCAATTAGTAATTAGTCATCAGCAATCGGTAAATTTTTTAAAAAAGTGCCAAATGTATGAACATATTACACGATTCCATTGACAAAAATGATAAAGTATGCTATGATTAAAAATTAAATTAAGAAATATTTTATTTTTGATAAATTCAAAGGGAGGGAATTATGTCGGATGTAGTTTATTTGGTTTTTTTATTGGTTAGTGCAGTTATTGGGGTTGTCATTGCTATCTACCCAATAATGCTATAGTTTTCCGGCGGAGAACTTATCAAAGGACTCCGCTACTCAATTAAGATCATCAGTTTGGTGGTTTTATAGAGGAAAGTACTTTGAAAAACAACTTAATTGCTATTTAGGGTTAGTTCTAGAAATAGTTCTAAATAGCAGTTGAGTTTATAATATATAAATTCCTCAGACTTAAATCTGGGGATAAAAAAGGAGAAAAGATATGATTTTTCAGCTTAATGATTCTGAAAGTAAACAAGTTCAATGGATTGTTTTTTTCATCTTAATTGCGGGACTTGTTTTGGCAGCGTCTTATTTATTTGGAGCGTCCAATGATCCTCGGTATGAACAAATTGAAGTGGCTGCAACGATTGAAGTGGTCAGGGAAATAATTTACGCTGGTGATAATGAAAATGATGAGGATCTTATGGTTTTTGCTAGAGAGCGGATTGAGAAAATCAGTTACGAAATGGCCAGTAAGATGGTGGAGGAAGATCCTCAAGACTATGAGACCTGGGATGTAATTCATCGCTTGCTTCCTGAGAATTCCCAGAAACCTGAAATTAGGAATTTGAAAGAGTTTGCCATAGCTAAATTTATGGAACTTCGTAGCTTAAAGGCTTCCGAATTAGCTAAAACTGCCTCGACTCTTGCGGAATGGAATCGTGTCGGAAAGTTGGCTATATATGACTCTGTTCCTTATAAAGAGTCTGCTCAATGGCTAGGAGATTACTGGCATGAAAAGGCTCGGGAATGGGCTAATCTTGCTGAAACCGCTAAAGATTGGCGGAGGGTCAATAGACACGCCAAAGATAATACGGATTTGAAAAAGTTTTCTAAATTCAAACTTTTCCAGGTTCAGGCCCAGGAACTGGCTGATATCAATTTCGATGATTTTAACCTTCTTGAAAAAAGTCACACCGAAGGCGTGACTGACGAGGAATTGAAAATGATGCCCGAGGTTGATTCTTATGTAATCCATGCATTTTTCATGATTGCAAGGGAAGTCTTAGGGATTGAGAGGCTCTGAAGATTTTTTCACTTAAAAGATAAAAGTCCCCTGATCGGATAATTTCGGTCAGGGGCTTTTTGTTGCTAAGAATTACAGACTTTCTAACTAGCTTACGTTTGACATTTTGATTGAATAATGCTATGGTTTAAAGGTTTAAGGGGGCTGTTTCCAAGTACATTTTTGTAGTAAAAAGGGTATTCGGAAATAGTTCTTTAAGGAAGTTATTTGAAGTAGTTTCTAGCAACCACCTCGTTATATTTAGGGATTGGAAACAGTCCCATTTAATATAGAGGGAAGGAAAGTCTGGACACCAATTGGATATTGGTTCGCCAAAAATCCAGAGGGTAGTTGATAACGTCAACTAAATTGTTTGTGAAAACAATTTCAGGAAAGTGCCGCAGAGACGATACTAGTCCGCCTTTGGCGGATGAAAGGTGAAAAGTGAATTAGTTTAGTGATTTTGATTTATTGAAATCACCATAATTCTCAGTCGTCGGTGACGGCGATATGTGGTAAACCCTGCCTGGTGCAAGATCGTACTCTTTGCTTAATTGCGAAGTTTGTATTGCTAGAGCCTGCAAGTAATTGTTGGCTAAGATAAATGGTTGTATGGTTTTACTTTGGTAAAACTTAACAGGATCCAGCTTATTAGAGACTGCTTCAAATAGCTTCCTTGAATTGAAATATGTATTTAAATTAAAATTAATTTCTTGCCTTTAAAGTAGATTTTTATTAGAATAAAGTAGTAATTACTTTTGTCACAGATCAATGAAAAAAGCGGAATTATTTTTTAGTGCATTCCAAGTTCCAGTTGATTATTTTATGCTGATTTTGTCGGGAATGTTAGCTTTTTATTTACGAAAGACTGAGGCCGTCACTGGTTTAAGACCTTTGTTGTATGATTTTTCGGTTAGAGAATATTTGCAAATACTTTTGATAGTGGCTGCTTTTTTTGTGATTGTTTTTGCAATGGAGGGGCTTTATAGCATTCGATCGAACAGAGGAAAATGGCTAGAGCTTTATCGGATAGCTAGGGCTTTCACAATCGGTTTGATGATGATTGTGTTGGTTTTGTTTTTGAAGCCAGAGTGGTTTTCTTCAAGGTTTATAATTTTGATGGGAGCGGTGATTGGGTTTTTTATTGTTTCTTTGGCGCGGGTGGGATTGCGAAGTTTCCAAATGTATTTATTAGTTAAAAAAGGAATTGGAGTTCGACGATTATTTTTGTTAGGCAAAAATGACTTTGCGGAATCACTAAAAAAGGCCATTAAAGACAATCCTTACTTAGGATATATCTTGGTTGATCATCAAGAGGAAATTAATTTTAAAAGGATTGAAATTCTTAAGAAGCAAAATAAGATTGATGAAATTATTGAAAGTAATCCAAGCGTCAATAAAAAAGATTTGTTTCGCTTGAAAGAATTTTGTATTCGAAATCGAATTGCTTTTAAATATGTTCCGACTTTAATTCAAACCTCTAATTTTAAGCTTGAAGTTTTTCTGGGAGAACCGTTGGTTGAAATTAAAAATACTTCTTTGGAGGGTTGGGGAAAGATTATTAAAAGAGGCTTTGATGTTATGGGCGCTTTGGTGGGAATTATTTTATTTGGTCCAATTATGTTAATCACGACGATCATTACTTGGATCGATTCTGGTTTTCCGGCGATTTATTTTAATCGAAGGGTTAATCATAAAGGAGGCGAATTTGATTTATATAAAGTTCGATATATGAAAAGAAAATATTGTCACGGAAAACAATTTTCTGCCAAACACAATAAAAAAGCTTTGAAATATTTGGATGATTTAATAGAAAAACAATCAATTAAAAAAGGACCACTCTACAAGATTAAAGATGATCCTCGAAAAACCAAATTTGGGACTTTTATCGAAAAATATTCAATTGATGAGTTGCCTCAGTTTTTTAATGTTTTAAAAGGTAGCATGAGTTTGGTTGGACCACGTCCACATCAACCAATGGAAGTTGATAAATACAAGGATTATCAAAGAAGAGTTTTGACTATTAAGCCAGGAATAACTGGAATGGCTCAGATTTCTGGTCGAAGTGACTTAAGCTTTAATCAAGAAGTTAAACTGGATATTTATTATATTGAAAATTGGTCGCTGTGGAGGGATCTTCAAATTATTTATAGGACTATTCCCACTCTTCTTCGAGGCCGAAAAAACTAGTTGGGATTCCATTATCAGGCACACTTTTTTGTCTGGGGAACTATTATTAATCACTATTTTTACTGTAATTTTCCAGTTTTGGCTAAATTCTTCAAAAATTTTATTACATTAACTATGGTTAGTGCTTCAAAAATTATTTTAAGAATTTATCTCAAAACTGATAAATTTCGTAACAAAATTGTGATTGATGACAATTCCTGCTTCCGCCATTCGCTCAATGAACCATTAGGTTCATTTCGCTCAGTGCTCGGATTCTCCTCAAATTGCACCTAATAATGAAATCCCAAATTTTATATGACTTGTATTGAGCGTGGTTTCGCCCTTGCCTCGCCGTAGTTTTAGTAAAGGCGGGTTGAATTGTTTTTAAACAAAGAACTTTTGATTCAGGGGAATGATTTTCCAGAGGGTTAGTTTTTAATTAAAAATTCTATGAAATTAAGAATGGTTGATTGGGAGGGAGTTAAAAAAGTTTATTTTATCGGAATCAAAGGGACTGGCATGGTGGGTTTGGCGGAAATTTTATATTCTAAAAACAAAAAAGTAGTGGGTTCGGATGTGGTTGAACCTTTTTTTACTGATAAAATTTTGAAAAGATTAAAGTTGAAAGTTTTTAAAGGCTTTGGAGAAAAAAATATTAAAAATGAAAAGAGCGTTGATTTAGTAGTTTATTCAACTGTCTATAACGTTGAGAATAATGAGGAATTAAAATGGGCTAAGGAAAATAAAATTCCGATGTTGAGTTATCCGGAAGCGTTGGGGCTATTGTTTAAAAATAAAACGGGGATTGCGGTTTGTGGAAGTCATGGTAAGACAACTGTTACGGCAATGTTGGCTTTGTTGATGAGGGATGCTGGTTTGAATCCCACTGCTTTGATTGGTTCTCGAGTGAAACAGATTAATGCCAGTGTATTGGTTGGTGATTCAGATTATTTGGTGATTGAAGCGGATGAGTATCAAAATAAATTGAGGCACTATAATCCTCAAATGGTTATTCTAACCAATCTTGATTTTGACCATCCTGATTATTTCGAAGATTTTGAAGCTTACAAGAAAGTTTTTAAGGATTTTGTGCGAAGAATTCCGGTGACTGGAACTTTGGTAGTTTGGGGAAGAAGCGCGGCTACGTTGGAAGTAGCGATGGAAGCTAAATGTCGAATTGTAGTTTATGGAATTTTCAAAAAAACTCCGCCGATGGGACTTTCGGCTAGAGATAAGATTGGGTTGGAAGGAATGGAAGTTAATGAGGTAATGTTGAATGATATTAAAGAAAAATTTGAAGAAGCAGGTAAGTTTAACGTTGAATTTGTTTTAACTCCCGCTGATTTAAAATTACAAGTGGCTGGACAACATAATGTTTTGAATGCTACGGCGGCTTTTGCGTTGGCTAAGGTTTTAGGAATTTCTTCAGAAAAAGCGATTGAGTCTTTGAATAAATTTGTGGGCACTGCTAGACGATTGGAAACCATTGGTAAGGTAAAAGGTGCTTTGATTATTGATGATTATGCTCATCATCCAGAAGAAGTGAAGGCTACGCTGAGCGCTTTACAAGAAAAATATTTTGATAAAAATATAATTTGTGTTTTTCATTCTCATACTTTTACTCGGACCAAAGCTTTGTTTTCGGAATTTTCTCAAAGTTTTGAGAAAGCGGATGAAGTAATTGTTTTGGATATTTATGGATCGGCTCGAGAAAAACAAGGAGAAGTTAGCTCTGAAGCATTGGTGAATAAAATGAAAATGTTTCAACAAAATGTTTCTCATATTGCAACAATTGAAAAAGTCTACGAAAATTTAAAGGATCGAATCGGAAAGAATGATGTGGTTGTGACGATGGGAGCGGGGAATGTTTGTGAATTGGCTACTAAATTAGTTAATACTAAATAATTTTTTTTCTTAGCCTTTCTTTGAAGAAGAAAGGGATTAATAAAAACCCTCCTAGCCTCCCTTTGGGAAAGGGAGGAATCATTCTCGGAGATTCGTCATTAGTCATTAACAAATTTTTTTAATAAAAATTTATGATTTCAGAAAATCAAGAGGATACTAGGGAGATAGCGGAAGAAGTTATTGATAATTTAGAAAGTCGGGATAATTTAATTTTATTACACGGAGAGTTGGGAGCGGGGAAAACTAATTTTTCTCAGAGCGTTTTGAAATATTTGGGAGCGGAAGGTCCTTTTACTTCGCCGACTTTTGTGATTATGAAAGAGTATTTAGTTAATTTTAAAAATAAGCAAGGAACTCGATTTAAAAAAGTTTATCATTTGGATTGTTATCGAATTGATTCCGCCGGTTTGTTGGATTTAGGTTGGAATGATATTATTAAAGATAAGAATAGTTTAATTTTATTAGAATGGCCAGAAAAAATAGAAGAAGCTCTGCCAAAAAATTATTTAAAAATAAATTTTAAAGTTTTAGGAGAGAAGAAAAGAAATATAAATATTAAAAAATTTAAAAATGAAAATTAATCCAGAAATTTTTAAAGCTTATGATATTAGAGGTCTTTATTCTAAGGAAATTGATGAAGATACTGTTTATAATATTGGACGAGCTATTGTGGCTTATCTAAATCTTAAAAGAATTGTGATCGGACGAGATATTCGAAATTCATCAGAATCTTTGAGAAAATCTTTAATTGAAGGTATTACTGACGGTGGAGCGGATGTGGTAGATATTGGAGTGGCGACTACTCCAATGATTTATTATGCGTCTGGAAAAATGGATGTTGATGCGGGTGCCATTATTACCGCTTCGCATAATCCGGCTGAATATAATGGAATGAAACTTTGTTTGAAAGGAGCTGTTCCGATTGGAGAGGGAAGTGGAATGGAAGATATTAAAGAGTTAGCCATAAAGGGTAAATTTGAAGAGGTTCTAGAAAAAGGGACGGTGGTTGAACAATTGGAATTTAAAAAGGGATACAAAGAATATGTGGCGAGTTTTTTTAAAAAAGGTTTAGGACAAAAAAAATTGGTAATTGATTTTGCTAATGCGATGGGGATTGAAGAAAAGGATATCTTAGAAAAATTTTCTGAAGACTTGAAGTTGGAATATTTATACGATGATTTTGATGGAAGTTTTCCAAATCATGAGGCTAACCCTTTAAAAACAGAAACTCTGGAAACTTTGCAGAAAAAAGTTTTGGCAACTGGTTCGGATTTGGGGATTGCTTATGATGGGGATTCGGATCGAGTAGGTTTTGTTGATGAAAAAGGAGATGCGGTCCCGATGGATTATGTGACGGCCTTGATATCAAAAGAAATTTTAAAAAAGCATCCAGGAGGTTTAATTTTAATTGACTTAAGAAGCTCTAATGCTGTTCGAGAGGTTATTCAAGAAGCTGGTGGAGAAGTTAGGCATTGTCGAGTGGGACATTCTTTGATTAAAGCTCAGATGCGAGCTGAAGGAGCAATTTTTGCGGGTGAACTTTCGGGGCATTATTTTTTTGAAGAAAACTT
Source organism: uncultured Bdellovibrionales bacterium (assembly GCA_964643985.1). Lineage (GTDB taxonomy): Bacteria > Patescibacteriota > Minisyncoccia > Moranbacterales > DUUL01 > UBA2773. Next base: position 19,179 of record CAZXUS010000015.1, read on the forward strand.
TAAAGCTGAAATGACTGTTTTGGCAGTAATCATGATTTTAAATTTACTAAATGAAACTGGTAAAACTATGTCTGAATTGACCGAAGAGTTGAAACGATATCATCATTCTGGCGAAATAAATTCTGAAGTTAAAAATCCTCAAGAAGTATTTCGACAATTAAAAGAAAAATATTCTGATGGAAAATTAAACGAATTAGACGGAGTCAGAATTGATTTTGCGGATTGGTGGTTTAATGTTAGGGCTTCTAATACTGAACCAAAAATTAGGTTAAATTTGGAAGCTAAAGACAAAAAATTGATGGAAGATAAAATTACTGAAGTTCTGGAAATTGTTCGAAGTAATTAGGGTTAAAAACAAAAAATATGAAACTAAAAGAACGGTGGGATTCGATTGAGAGGAATATTGCTTCTTTGCAACATCAAAGTCGAAAAGAAGATGTTGTTAATAGTATAATTCATGGAATTGGGATTGGCTTGAGTGTGGCAGCTTTGGTTTTGTTAATTGTTTTTGGTAATATCTATGGTGATATTTGGCACGTTGTTAGTTTCAGCGTTTTTGGGGCGACTTTGATTTTTTTATATCTTTCCTCGACTTTATTCCACGGAGTGAAAAGCCTGAAAGCGCAAGAATTTTTTCGGAAGTGTGATTATATAGGAATATTTTTATTGATTGCTGGGACTTATACGCCAATTATGTTGGTTTATTTGCGTGGTTCGTGGGGTTGGACTTTGTTGGGCGTGGTTTGGTTTTTGGCTTTGGTTGGAATTGGACTTCGAATATTTTTTTCAAGTAAAGTTGAATTAGTTTTAGCGATTTTATACGTTTTAATGGGTTGGATAATTATGGTAGCTGTCAAACCAGCTTTAGTACTAATTCCTTCAGGGGTTTTGATTTGGTTGTTGGTCGGAGGAGCTAGTTATATGATTGGTTTAATTTTTCTTTCTTGGAAAAAACTTCCTTTTCATCACGCTCTTTGGCATTTGTTTGTTTTAGGTGGAAGTACCGCTCATTTTTTCGGATTGTTTTTTTATATTGGGAAGTAGATTGGTGTTGTTAGTTGTTCCTCAAAGTATCGTTAGGACTGTTCTCGACCACCCTTTCTACCGTAATTTTTCAATTTTAGTTAAATTTTTTAAAAATTGTCTTACCTTAGTTAATGCTAAAGCTTCAAAAATTTTAAATAATTTATCTTAAAATTGATAAATTTCGTAACGAAACTGTGATTGGAAGTAGTCCCTTGACAAATTATTATTATGGGTATATACTCATAATAGGGATAGAGAGAAATTAAGATATTTTAAAAAAATAGCTAGAAAGAAGGTGATAATTATGCCAGATTTAGATCAAACTGGTCCAACTGGACAAGGCCGAGAATATGGTCGAGGTCGAGGAATTTGTGGAAGTGGAGCAATAGCGGGTCGAGGTCGTCGGAGAACATTTATTTCTCCTGAGAACGAACTAGTTGTATTGGAAGATGAAGAAAAAATTCTTGAAAAAGAATTAACTGCAATTCGTAATGAAAAAACTGCTTTGAAAAAGCAGGAAGGTAAATAAGGGAGTTTAATCTTGACCTCCTCGAAAGGGACTGTTTTTAATCACTTTTTTACTGCCTGTTTTAATTTTGTGAAGTAGGTGGGTCTTAAAATTGTGACTGGAAACAGTCCCTTGCTATTTTGATAATTTTATAATAATTATTTTTATAATAATTATTTAAAAAATAAAGTTGGAAAATTTTTAAATTATAATCGGCTAAGAGTCGATTTTTTATTTGGTAATCTTAAATAATAAAATGTACATTTAAATTGCAATTTAAATTGCAATTTAATTAAATGATTTTTAGGAGGAAGGGATTTGGCGCTAAGGCGCCGATTCTTACTTTGTTTGACAATTCGCAATCGTTCGGTACTTCCTGCTCGGACTCAGCGCACTCTCTTTAATTCCTCACCAGTTCGGAATGTAGTGCTTCCGTCTTTCGAATCCCTTCCTCTTCGCATCAAGCTTGTAGTATCGAGTAGGACCCGAGAGCCTTTATACAAGCGATTTTTAAAAATATAGATTCGTTCAAAATTTTAGAGGAGGTTGGGACATCGAACTTTTAGGAGAAAGTTCATAGTATCGAGTGACCTGTTTAGTTCGAATCTCTCCCTCTCCGCATGAAATTACGTCCCTATTAACGGGGCGTTTTTTTGATAGGAGTTTGTTATTTTAGAACTTTTAGTGGTAGTATGTTATTAATTGAGCTTAAGGATTTTAATTACAATTTTATGAAAAATATAATTATAAAAGGAGCTAAGACGCACAATCTCAAGGATATTGACATCGAATTTTTTAGAAATAAAATTAATGTTTTAGTTGGAGTTTCAGGCTCAGGAAAATCTACGATTGCATACGACATTATTGCTGCAGAAGGACAGAGGCAGTTTTTAGAATCAATCAGCACGTTTGCAGCAAGATTATTGAGAAGAACAGGAAAGGCCAATGTGGATTCAATAAGAAACTTATCTCCCACAATAGCAATAGACCAAAAAAAATTAAGAGGAAGCCCTCGCTCAACAGTCGGAACTAGCACGGAGATATACACCTATCTAAGATTGCTTTTTTCGAGATTTGGATCAGAAAAAAATCTAAGCGCAGGTAATTTTTCTTTCAATAGCCCAAAGGGAGCATGCGAAAAGTGCAAAGGGTTAGGAATCGAATATACTATTGATTCTGAATCAATAATAAATTTTGAAAAATCATTAAACGAAGGAGCTTGCCAAATTAATATCTTTAAACCAGATTCAAGATATTTTAATATCATTAAAGCTTCTGGTAAATTAGATTTAAATAAACCAATTAAAGATTATTCCCGTAAAGAACTTAATTTTTTGCTGTATTCCCCTAAAATTGTTTTAAGCAATAAAGATCAAGGATTTGTTCAGTCGTTTAGTCATGAGGGTGTAATAACGCGTCTTATTGGTAGGGCTACGGATCTAAGAGGGGTATCTAAAAACAAAGAGAATAAAGAAAAAAAATATTGGAGAGAGTCACCTTGCAAAGACTGTGGTGGTGGTAGATTAAACAAAAAAGCTCTGAGTTCAACAATCAACCAAAAAAATATAGGAGATTTTTCTAATATGCAATTAGATATTTTTATACGGGAAGTTAAAAAAATCAATATTATTGAGGTTGAAGAGCTGAAAGATAGAATTATTGAAACTACAAAAAATTTAATCAATGTAGATCTGGGGTATTTGTCTTTGAACAGAAGTCTTGATACTTTATCTGGCGGGGAATCACAAAGATTAAAGCTTGCGAGAGAGCTTGGCTCGGATTTAATTGAGATGATTTATGTTCTAGATGAACCAACAGCAGGTCTTCATCCGAAAGATCGTGATAATTTGATTAAAATATTACATCAATTAAAGAAAGTAAATAACACGGTGATAATAGTTGAACATGATGATTTAGTTATGGAAGTGGCCGATCATATTATAGAAATTGGTCCAGGTGCCGGAACAAAAGGAGGGGAAATAACATTTAAAGGAGGTTTTAACGAATTGAAATCCAGTTCTTCTATCACCGGAAAATACATTGATCGAAAATCGAAATTAAAAAATGATATTAGAATACCAAAAAATTATCTTACGATCAAAAATGCAAAAATGCACAATTTGAAAGGAATAGATGTAAAAATTCCTCTCGGAATATTTTGTTCAGTAACTGGAGTGTCGGGTTCTGGAAAAAGCTCCCTGATAATTGATGAATTAACCAACCAATTTTCAGATAAAAAAATTATTTTAATAAATCAATCTTCATTAACTGGAATGGCAAGAGGTAATATTGCCACATATACAGGGGTATTCAGCGAGATAAGAAATATCTTTGCCAAAAAAAATAATGTATCTAGTGGTCTATTCAGTTCAAATTCGAAAGGAGCATGTCCAGATTGCAACGGTTTAGGATTTAATAAAATTGATATGCATTTCATGGGCGATGTAAAAGTTAAGTGTGAGACGTGCCGAGGAAAGAAATATCAAAAAGAAATATTAAAATATAAATATAAAGATAAAAATATTTATGACGTACTTGAAATGACCGTGAATGTAGCAAGTAATTTTTTTGAACAAGATTCTATCGTAAAAAAATTGAAAATGCTTATAGATGTAGGATTGGGTTATGTAACTTTAGGTCAAACACACGATACTTTTTCTGGCGGTGAATCTCAAAGATTAAAATTAGCAAGCAAGTTGCACAAAAAGGGAGAAATTTTTGTTCTAGACGAACCAACATCAGGGTTACATTTTGCGGATATTGAAAAACTATTAAAGTTGCTAAACAAAATTGTAGATAATGGAAATACGGTAATTGTTATTGAGCATAATTTAGATGTTATCAGACAATCAGACTGGATAATTGATATGGGTCCTTTTGGAGGTGATAGTGGCGGAAAAATTATTGCAGAAGGGACACCTATAAACGTTTCTAAAAATAAAAGTTCTGTGACTGGAGGATATTTGATTTAGGCTATTGTTTCAAGCCGTATAAAAGTTCTAAAGTTATCCCACACTCCCCGCTTTATTTAACAAAACACCGCTTGCTAATTGTAGCCAAGCGGTGTAGAAACTAGTATGTTTTAAGATCGAAATTAAGCAGACTAAAACACAAAAAAGGATTTATAAGGAAAAGAGAAAAGGCATAAAACCATAACTTTAAGACTGAATTAGGACTAATATAGAATAGTTTTCCGACTTACTTTTGAAAGTTGTTGAAATTTTCTGTTGAAAATGTGGACATCAATATCTGCTATACGTACTCCAAGCTTGTTTAGTTCGAGTCTCATGCAATTTTTTTTCAACTCAATTAATTGCAAACCGGCAAGCAAAGATAACCTTAAATCAAAGAAATGTACTCGCTCTCTATCAATTAAAAAACTCAGGGAATATAATTGAGTAGAGGAAAATTGTTTTTTTATATTGAGGTAAGTTCGAATTATTAGAGGGATCATACTCCACACGCTATGATGAGTAGTGAGGAAGGTTATGCAGATTATTTCATCCTTAGCAAATTTAAGTTTTTTATGATTTTCCCAAAGAACTATTTTTTTCATTTCACTTCTCCTTAGGTTTTTGGTTTAATGTACTGAAGGATAATTCTACTCCTAAATTTATAACAAATCAAGTTAATAAAGTTCTAAAGTTATCCCACACTCTCCGCCAATCGCGACAAGAAGCCTTTTGATGAATTACATTGAAGGGCTTTTTGTATTGAATAAGGACTTTTTTGTCCTTTAAGGTAGAGTTCGAAAGTAAATAAGAAAGAAGTTGTTGTTTTTCTTCTATCGTTGATTTTTCATACAAGTTTGAGGCTTTTTTGGCGAGTTCTAAAATATTATTTCCAAGCTTGTAATAATTAAGATTAGCTTCAGTTCTTTTCCCTAGTTTTGAGCTTATAAGCTTTATTTTGCTTGAATATTCTTTTTCTTTTTTTGCATAAAATTCTTCTGTGATTACTTCATCTAGCTTGTCTTCATAAAGTCAATCTAATCTTTTCTCTAATAAAGCCTTCTGTTCAACCAAAAGCTCCCTTGCCTTGTCTTCGGTGCTCCTTTTGACTTTTAATGAGTCTTTCAATGCTTCGGTGACATATTCAGCCGTTTTCTTTGGTATCTCAAAAGTTTCAAGTGAATCAACAATTTGTTTGTGAATGTCGTTTTCGTTGACGGGTTTTCGTTCGCAATTAGTTTTAAATTTAGTGCAACGATAATAAGTATATTCGTTGCCTGAGGGTTTAACCTTCTTTTCAGCTGTGATTGACCTTCCACACTCACCACAAGTCAATAAGCCCTTGAAAGTAAAAGGGATGGTGTTGTAGCGAGGCACTGGCGTCTTCTTGAGACGGTTTGAGACTGTTTGTGCTTTATCCCAAAGTTCTTTCGTTATAAGCGGTTCTTGAGTGCCTTTGTATAGAACCCCCTTCCAAACAAAGTCTCCATAATAAAAAGGATTGTGAATAATTCTTGCTGTTGAACTTTTAGTTAAAGTTTTTAATCTTGAATGAGAAGGGAGGTTTGAAAGAATCAATAAGTTCTCTTTTTTTACTTTTTCAATCAGGCTGTCCAATGAATAAAGACCTGTTGAATAATATTCAAAAAGTTTAATCGCTAAATTCTTATTTTTTTCATCAACAACAGGAACACTTTTTTCGCCGATTCTTTCTAGCTTATAGCCAATCGGAATTGAGCTTCCTGGATAAACCCCTAGTTTCAATTTCTCTCCATTTCCCTTTTTTACTTCTTCACTTAGATTATCAACATAATTTTTTGCCATTAAAACCTTGATCCCGTGAATTAGTTTTTGATGAGATGAAGCTTCTTTCCCTATTTTTTCATTTTCTTTTACTAAAAAAACAGTTAAGCCAAGTTCATCTATTTTGACATAGTCTTTAAGATTACGATAAAGCCGATCAGTTTTTTCAACTAAGATGTTTGTTGTTTCTGGGTTGTTTTCGAGATATTCAATCATTTGACCAAACGCTTCACGACCCGCTTTCTTAGCCGTTTCATTGTCTTCGAATGTCTTTGTGATAGTTATATCATTTTGTTCTGAAAAGTCCCTTAGAAGGCGTTTTTGGGCTTGTATAGAGTAGCCTTCTTGCTTCTGTTCTTTAGATGAGACTC
>CAZXUS010000016.1:0-23578 GCA_964643985.1 uncultured Bdellovibrionales bacterium
TCAACATCGCATCTTTAAAAGCCGCAATGGCGGTTGCCCAAGCTTGGTTCATAAGAGTTGAAGGAAATTCTCCCCAATAAGCCTCGCAAATTGGAGTTTTAATAACAAAAAAACCATTAAAAATAATAATTGAACTCATCAACCAAATGGCTATGTTTTTTCTAAACACTTTTATTTTTTTTATTTTTTAAAAAATACCATCTAAAGTTTCTTCGGTGAAAGCATCGATTTCACACTCTTTTAAAAGAGCGTTTATTTGACTTTTTATCGCTTCCCCTTCTATTAAAGCTGCTTGCAACTTACCCACATATAAAGCCATCGTCACTGGATCTTGTTGATCAATAAGTTTTTCCTCGTTGATATTTTCAATTAAATATTTAATAATTGACAAGGTTTTAATATGAATTTCTTTGGTTTTCTCAGGAGTTTCTATTTTTAAACATTCTTCGTAAGTTTTTTGGGCTTTTTGTTTTAATTCTGAAAGTTGGTCTATTTGTCCAAGTTGAAGACCTCCGGTAATTTGATTTATATAAGCCGCTCCCAATTGAGGAAGTAAGTTTTGATCTTCTATTGCAAAAGGTCTGTTAACTGCCATTACATAAAAAAATTGAGTTAAATATTTTTCCACTTGTTCTTTCTCTTGTTTTTTTATTTGCTCTTCAGTTCCTTGAGGTTCGTCTAGGACAATAATCTTGTCTTCTGAGATTAATTCCATTTCATCTGAAAAATCTGATTCATCAACAGTTTGATTAACAAATGTTCGTAATTCCTCGCTAGTCAAAGAGGCTTTATTTAAAGCACTTATTTTTTCTTCATTCTCGTTGAAATTCTCTGTGTTATTATAATAATCCCCTAACAAAGCTAATTCTTCGTTTTTTTCTGTTTCTAACTTTTTCAAAAAATCTTCAGTTAAATTATCTTCTTCTTCAAGTACGACACTGGTCTCGTTTTTAAATAAAATTTTATCTTCTGGGGCTGGTATTAATGGATCATAACCACTTTCTACTTCCACTCCGTCTCGATAACCGTCTCCATCACTATCAGGATTGTTAATATCCGTTCCATACATAAACTCTTCTTCGTCAGTTAATCCATCTTGATCCCGATCGTGAAAAACATCTGAATTACCGATATTAACATTACTTAAAAAAGTCCACCAGAAAATCAAAAGCCCCACCAGAAAAAGGAGGTTTTTGTTTTTTATTGAGCTAAAAAACCTATTTGAATGTATTTTTTTCATTTCATTTTTTTAAAACAATTTTTTGAAACACCTTGAAGTGTTTGAGTATTTTAAATATAAAACAATTTAAGTTTTTTGGCAATCTCTAAATAATAATCTTTTTAATTTTTAGCTTTTTTTACATAAAAACGACCTTAACTATCCATAATCCATAAATAAAAACCGAACCCAAAACCCAATAATTTATTATTTTTTCACTAATTTTGTTATTATTGACTATTAAAAAATTAATTACTCCAAAAATCAGAGCACTTAGAAATAACTCTTGTTTATTTAAAATATAAACAGAAGCTAAATAAAAACTAAACAAAAAACTAGCGATTATTAAGCGAGTATTTTTTTTACCCACCAAAACGGGCAAGGTATAGCTTTTGTTTTTCTTATCACCTTCAAAATCTTTTAAATCTTTAAGCGGAGTAATTAAAAAATAAGCCCAAAATAAGAACCAGTAGATTTTCCAGGGAAAAATGCTTAATGTTTTTTCTCCTGAAAAAACAATAAAACCCATTAATAAAAAAAGCAAAGAAGAAAAAGCGATTAAAGTGTTTGATAAAAGAAAAATTCGCTTGAAACGAAAGGGTTTACAAGAATAAAACCAAGTAAGAAAATAATACAAAACAACAAAAACAACAAACAGCGGTTTAATTAAAAAAGCACCAATAATTAGAAACAACACTAGGATTATGTTTATTTTTTTGTATTCTTCGGCGGTTATTTCCTTTTTAATTAACGGTCTTTCGGTATTGGATATTTTATCAATAGCCAAATCACTCAAATCATTAATCAAAACAGAAGAAACCCAGCTACAAAAAACAACAATAACTAAAACTAAAATACTCAAAACAGTAAAAAAATTTAATTGAAAATTTTCCGGAAAACTTAAAAAACCAAAAGATAGGCCCAAAAAAAGCAAGCCCCAATTATAAACAACTTGAACAGGACGAATATTTTTTATTAAACTTAAATATTTTTTCTTATTTATTAAAAAATATAAAAAATTAACACTAATAAAAAGCAAAACATAGTAAATCAACGACATCTTTTTAACCAAAAACAAAGCTAGCTCGTTATTTTCAATACCAAAAACAGAAAAAGGTGACATAAAATAACCAACCACCGTTGTCCGAGAAACTTCCAAAATAGTTCCAGTTCTAAAAAATTCTAAAATAAAAGTTATTAAAGTTGGGAGACTATTGAAAATAAAAAATAGACTATATAAAAAAACAGCCAAGAAAAAGGTTTTTAAAATTTTATTTTTTTTATAAAAATAATAACCAGACAATAAAATGATGCTCAAAAAAATAAAAATTCGACCACCAATCGTAATTCCCCAGCTCAATCCATCCCCATAAAAAAGAAAAAATCTTTTTATTAATCCTATTAAACTGTCAAATATGTAAAAATTCTTATATAAACTTTCTTTAAAAACCAATCTATCAATGATTGGGGGTAATAGAACCAACCAAGCCCCATAAAACAAAATATTATTAAGTTTTTTAAAATTATCTTTAGTAAAAATAATTAAAAATATTAAAATAAATAAATAAATAGTCATTATTAACAAAAAATCATTTACTAAAAAAAATAAATAGCTACAACCATTTTTAGTAGGAATATTATTTAAAAATATTTCAATAAACATTCTCAATAAAACTATCCCCAAAAAACCAAAAAACCAAGTCTCAAATTTATTTTTTTGATTTTCTATTTTTTCAATAATATTACCAATCTTTTTTTTTATTATCATTAATTTGTACTTATATTTTTTATCAAATTTGAGTTTAAATCTTTATTTAGTTCCTTAATTATTCTTTTTTCGTGAAGTTTAACCTCACTTCTCCAGGTTGAATTTTTTATTTCAATCCAAATCCTATCTTTTTTAAAATCTTTTACTTCAATGAATTTTTCACTAACCTCTCCAAAAATCCGCTTTAAGGTTTTCTTAGTAGTAGTGATAACTAAATACTTATCGTTTTTTACGACTTTTTTATTATTAACTCTTTTTTCTAAAACTTTTTGAAAATCTTCCCACATTTTCTAATCCTTAATTATTGGCATAATTATATAAGAAAAAGCAGAATTTTCTTTTTCGTTTTTATCAATTCCTTTTATTAATGCTGGTGATTTTTCTTGATTTAATTTCAATAAAATGTCCTCTTCTTTTATAACATTTAAACCATCAATTAAATAATTACAATTAAACAATATTTTAAAATCATCCCCTAAAACATTGGCTTTTAATTTTGATATATTTTCCCCTGCTTCGTTTGAAAAAGAACTTATTTCTATTTCTTTTTTATTTTTTGTATTACTTATTTTTATTTCCCCATTATTATCTCGAGAAACCAAAGAAGCTATTTTCAAGGCATTTAAAAACTCGTTCTTGTTAATTTTCACTTCAATTGAATATTTTTTGGGTAATATTTGTTGATAATCAATATAATTTCCATTGATTAATTTTGAAATTATTTTCGTCGAATTATCACCAATAAAAAGTTGGTTTTGTTTTATTATCAAACCAATTTCGCCTTCGATTAAATTTTTTTGAATTTCGCTAAAAGTTAAAGCTGGAATTATTACCGAAGGATTTTTTTCAATAAAAATAAAATATTCATCAGTTAGATTTTTTTTATCCAATTTAATTACAATTTCACTTAATCGATACCCGTCAGTTGAAGCTAATATAATTTCGTCTCGCTTAAAAATAACATTAACCCCATTTAATTCTTGTCTGGTATCATTTCGGGCAACCGAAATTAAAACGTTGGCAATATTTTCAGTTATTTTTTTAGAATCTATTTTAATATAATTATCTTTTGGATCTTCGGGAATTATAGGATAATCATCCTGATTCATTCCTTTTATTTTTATTTGATGTTTTTCGGTTTTTATTTGAAATTCATCTTTAACAACTTCTCCTTCGATAATGTCGTCTCTAATATTATTTAAAAAACCATTTATCACTCTAATTGGAATTGTAATTCCTCCTTCTTTGTTTATTTTAGCTTTAACATAAGTCTTAATAGCTATTTCTAGATTAGTAGAAGCTATAATTAATCTATTTTTATCAGTTTTAATTAAAACATTAGCCAATATCGGTAAACTTGGGTTTTTAGATAAAATTCTTTCTATTTTTGAGATTGCATTTTTGAAGTTGTTTTTCTTAATTGAAAATTGCATATATATAAATTAATTATTATTATTTAAATATTATTACTATTTATTATAAACCTCAATTTCGTGCAAAAGTAGGTTTTATTCTTTATTAGAACAAAAAAACTTGTTCATAACACTGCCCAAAAAGCTGTTTAAAAAATCAAAAAACAATGTTTATAGAAAGTTGATAAAGAATATTTTTTTAAAAATCAACAGCTTATTAACAACTTACTAAATGGATATTAACAAAGACTTAATAATCATTGTATTTTTCACGAATAAACTTAATTTGATCTTGTAAAAATTTATTATTATCCAATTCTTTGATAATTTTTTTATGAGCATACATTACAGTGGAATGATTTTTACCACCCAAAAAAGTTCCAATTTCAGTAAAAGAAAGGGTTAAATCTTCTCTTAATAAATAAAAGGTTAATTGTCGGGGTTTGATAACTGTTTTTTTTCTACAGGAACCCATTATTTCAGCGGTTTTTATGTTAAAAAAATCAGCCACTGCTTTAACAACGGTTTTGGCGGTCACCTTACTTTGGCGATTGCTAGAGATTAAATCTTCAGTTAATTCCATAACATCCTTTAAATTGGGAGTAATATTACGAAGTTGGTAGGTGACAATAATTTTATTTAAAGCACCCTCTAATTCTCGAACGTTATGGTAAATATTTTTAGCTAAATATTCAATAATCTCATCCTCTAGACAGAAGTTTTTTTCTACCACCTTTTTTCTAATAATTGCTAAACGAGTTTCTAGATCTGGTTTGTTAATATCAGCCATCATTCCTCCTTCAAATCTTGATTTTAAGCGATTTTCTAAAGTGGGGATAGATTTTGGTGGACGATCGGCGCTGATTATTATTTGTTTATTTAATTGATATAAGGATTCAAAGACATGAAAAAATTCCTCCTGAGTCTTCTCTTTTTTAGCTAAAAATTGGACATCATCAATAATTAACATATCCAATTGAATATATTCATTTTTAAACTCTTTAGCTTTAGAATTTTGAATAGCCCCAATTAATTCATTGGCGAATCTCTCCATACTTACGTAACGAACCTTAAAATCAGGATTTTGTTCTTTAATAAAATTTCCAGTAGCCTGAATTAAGTGTGTTTTTCCTAATCCAACGTCGCCGTAAATAAAAAGTGGATTATAAGATTGTCCAGGATTTTTAGAAACAGACTGACAAGCCGCAAAAGCCAATTCATTATTAGAACCAACTACGTAAGCATCAAATTTATAACGAGGATTTAAACCAGAATGCACTCGATTGCCGGCTGGGTTGAAATCAGGTGTTTGCCTTGGTGTTTCCGCTTTTTTTTCTGAAATCGGCTTAATGATCACTGAATCCATTGATTTTTGTGGAACAGTTTGATTATTTTGGGTTTCTAGGGAACAAATCACTTTGTTGATCTTGGGAAAATGTTTACGAATAGAGTCAAGAATGATTTTTTGATATTTTTTTTCTAACCATTCTTTGGCAAAAATATTAGGGACTATTACTGTCAAGGTGTCTTCGGATAAATCTTTTATAGAAGTATTTTTAAACCAAGTAGTAAAACTAGCCTTCGTTAAAGATAGCTCTACTTCCCCTAGGATGGCCTCCCAAAGCTCCTGATTATTCATTTTTTTGTTTATAAATTGTTGACAACCATGGTTATTCTATAAATAATACCTAATAAAAGGTAATTTCTCAATGTTTATATATTGTTGATAAATTGTTCAAAACATAGAGATATCCTCTCATTATTCTCTTAATAAAGCAAATTATTGATAAAAATTTTTATTTTTAAGGGGGTTTTTAAATAAAACAAAAAAACAATTATCTATTTACATAATCATAATGTTGTGTTGTAATATGTTTCACGTGAAACACGACATTTATTTTTTAAAAGGAACTTCTCTTTTGGAATAGTTTTTTTAATTAATAATATTTTTTAGAAGAATAATGTTTCACGTGAAACATGTTTTTTAAAAAATTGTTTATTTTTAATAATAATAAAAATTTAAAAAATATTTTATATAAAATAAGAACATAAAATTAATAATAAAAATTCTAGATAAAAATGTTTCACGTGAAACATTAAAAAACCTCTTAAAAAAGATCTTTCTTGGTTTATAATCTATTAAAAAAACCTAAAGAAACGTTTTTAATAATTAAAAAATTCAAAAACCATAAAACAAAAAAGCCTTAAATAAAACAAAAATAAAGTTTTTCAATAACTTATTAACAATAAATGAATAAAAAAACATGTTTCACGTGAAACATAATAAAGATTTTGAATAATTAAAAAAGATTTTATCCTAAGTGATTTTAGTTTAAATTTAATTATTAATGTTTCACGTAAAACATTAATAAGTAATAAATGATTTAAGTTAAATAAATAATAATAAAAACTAAAAAAGCTTTGTTTTAAAAAATGCAATAAATAATAAAAATATTAAATAAAAATGTTTCACGTGAAACATTAAATTTTTAAAGCAGGAGTTTTTTTGTTAACAACTTGTTTAAAAAGTTCAAAAAACTGTTCTTTAAAATTGAAAATGTTTAAAAATAACAAAATAAAACAACGCCAACTAAGCCAAAAATAGATCTTTTAAACAACTTATTAACAACAAATAAATAAAAAAACATGTTTCACGTGAAACATTGAAATTTTTTCAAGCAACTTCTCTGTTTAAGATTGTTAAAAATAAAAAATTCAACAAAATAATAGAATAAAATTTTTTATAAAAACATTTTTATGTTTCACGTGAAACGTAAATTTTATTTTTTTTAAAAGTTTTCTTGAAAGTATTTAGATTAATTAAAATTTTTAACAAAAACAATAAAAGCAAAAATATGTTTCACGTGAAACATAAAATTTAAAACATTTTTAATAAAAAGTTTTAATTATTTTTAAATAAAACTTTTTAAAAATCCAAAGAATTATTATTTTTTAATGTTTCACGTGAAACATAGGCTCAATTATTTAAGTTATTTTTTAAAATAAAACCTAAAGTATGTTGGGCGGAGAGCTTTGTGCTGGGGATTGCTATTTACAAAACAGCAATAACGTTGTATAATAGATTGACTTTGTTTTTAAAATATGTTAAAAATTCCCATAGAGATGGGCCTGTAACTCAATTGGTAGAGTGTTTCCATGGCATGGAAGAAGTAGCTGGTTCGATCCCAGTCAGGTCCACGAAAGTAAAACCTAACTATTTGGAACAATTTTTTGTCAAATCCTGCGTAACTCAGTCGACGTACCAGGTAAGTACGTCTCGTTCGTTGCTTGAGTTTTCCCTTGCCTCGTCGTAGCTTTAATAAGGTGCGGATTAAATTTTCCTCAAATATTTAAGTTCCCAGGTTTTAATTGTCTTGGAAGAACAAGCGTTGTTTATAAGTTCTCGTAGTTCAATGGATAGAACAAGAACCTCCTAAGTTTTAGATCCAGGTTCGACTCCTGGCGAGAGCACTAAGTTGGTTAAAAGTTTATAAAGTCAAAGGTTGGTAAAGTCTTTGGTTTTAGAGATTTTTTAAAAAACAATGAAAATACCAATAAACTTATTAAAAGTGATAGAGAAGCTCGAGAAAAGCAAGTTCGAGGTTTTTGTGGTGGGCGGTTCGGTTCGCGATTTATTATTAGAAAAAAAACCAAAAGATTGGGATTTAACAACTAGTGCTAAACCAGAAGAATTACTAAAAATTTTTCCTGAGGCTAAATATAAAAATGAATTTGGAACAGTTTTGCTTCCTGAGAAATACATAGAAAATGCAATTATCAAAGAAAAAGGCACTTTTTTTGAGATTACAACTTATCGAAAAGAAGGGCGATATCAAGACAAAAGAAGGCCAGACGAAGTAATTTTTACCGATAAACTAGAAGAAGACTTAAAAAGAAGGGATTTTACAATAAATGCCTTAGCGATGGGGTTTTTAGATGTGGATAAGTTGTTGAAAAGCCCCGTTGAAGAAGAATTTTTCGATATTTCTATTAAAGAGGTTCAAGTTAAATTGGTAGATGTTTTTAAAGGAAGAGAAGATTTAAAAAATAAAATAATCAGAACGGTCGGTTTGGCAGAAAATAGAATAGAAGAAGATGCTTTGAGAATGATGCGAGCGGTTCGTTTTAGGGCTCAATTGGGATTTGAAATAGAAAAAAACACTCTCCAAGCCATAAAGGCTAATACTAAAAATTTAAAGTACATTTCCCAAGAGAGAATTCGAGACGAGTTGGAAAAAATAATTTTATCAGAAAATCCCACTAAGGGAATTGAGTTGTTGGTAGAAACCGGGTTGATGAAATGGATAATTCCAGAATTGAATGAAACCATAGGGGTTGAACAGAATTATCATCACTATCACGGTCCCTACAACACTGTCTATAAGCATTTAATGGCTAGTTTGATGAAATGTCCATCAAATAAAATAGAGGTCCGTATGGCGGCTTTTTTGCACGATATAGGGAAACCAACAACCAAACAGGGTAGTGGCTATAATTCTTCTTTTCATAATCATGAATACGCCGGAGCGAGAATTGTTAAAAAAGTAATGGAACGCTTAAAATTTTCGCGAGAAGTTATTGATAAAACAGTGCTTTTGGTGAAAAATCATATGTTTTATTACAACGTAGATGAAGTAGGAGAAGCTGGGGTGCGAAAAGTTATTCGAAAAGTTGGGTTGGAAAACATTAATGATTTAATTGACGTTAGAATTGCAGATCGATTGGGATCGGGAGTTCCCAAGGCAATTCCCTATAAACTTCGACATTTTAAATATATGGTTGAGAAAGTTAGTCAAGATCCAATTTCAGTAAAACAACTAAAAATTGATGGAAAAGATTTAATGGAAGAATTGAAAATAAAACCAGGTCCTCAAATCGGAACTATTTTAAAGGTTCTTTTGGCGGAGGTTATTGAAAATCCAAGGTTAAACAAAAAAGAACTTCTTTTAAAAAAAGCTCAGAAATTAAATCAAAAAAATTTAGGAGAGCTAAAAAAAGAAGCTCAAAATAAAATAAAAGAAACTCAAAAAAAAGAAGAAAAAGAGATTAAAAAGAAGTATTACGTGAAATAAGAGCTGTTTTTAAGGTAGTTAAAAGTTGACTTTTAGTTAAAACTAGCTATATTAAAAGGGTGAAATTAAAAGTTTGTTAGTCTTAGGGACCATAGCTCAGTGGTAGAGCGCTCGGCTCATAACCGATTGGTCGCAGGTTCGAATCCTGCTGGTCCCACTAAAATTGAATTTAAAAAAGTTCAAAAAGCGGAGCTCTTGGGTTTTACTGCGTTTATTAAAACTAAAAAAGATAAATTAAAATTAAAACAAAAATTCAACATGGAACATTTTGAGCTATTGCAAGAAGTTAAATTTAAAAAACATCATTATTTTGAAGAAAATCTTTCTTTGGGTTTTAAGTGCTTAATTGCCAATAGAACTATTACTAATATTGGGACTGGGCTTTTTTCGGTTTTCTTACCGATTTTTCTTTATATAATCTTGGGAGAAAATATTAGATATTTAGCTTTTTATTACTTAGCCACCTATCTTTTTTCCTTGCTTTTAACTAGTACCTTACATCATAGTTTAAATAAGTTTGGTTTTAAAAAAGCCATTGGAATAAGCACTTTAATCGGGGCTTTTTATTATTTAGCTATTTTTTTATTAAAAGCGGATAATGTTTTGCTTATTATGCCCATAATGATTTTTTTAATTTCTTTTTGGCGTTTTTTGTATTGGATTCCTTATAATATTGATTTTGCAAAATTTACTACTAAAAAAGATCGAGGCAAGGGAGTTGGATTAGTTGAGGCAATGCTTAGTTTTGTTGGAATTTTAACTCCAATTTTGGCTGGTTTTATTATTACTAGATTTGGTTTTAATCTACTTTTTTTGGCCGGAATTTTGGTTTTTGGTTTGTCTTATCTTCCTTTAATAAAACTTCCTCGAACTAAAGAACGATTTTCTTGGAGCACGAATAAGTTTTTTAAAAAAATATTAGCTTTAAAAAATAGAAAATTGGCTTTGTTTTTCTTTTTAGACGGAGCAGAAGGAATTTTAGCGGCTTTTGTTTGGCCAGTTTTTATTTACGAACTTTTAAAGGGGAATTATTTGGAAATTGGGATTATTTCTTCTTTGGTTGTTTTAACTACGGCTGTTTTGCAATTAGTGGCTGGTAAGATTGTTGATAAGAAAAAAGGCAAAATGATTAAAGCAGGGGGTTTTTTCTATGCGCTGGGTTGGTTGTTAAAGGTTTTTGCTATTACGGCCTTTCACGTGTTTATTTTGGACGCTTTTCATCGTTTTATGAAAGTTTTTTATCGAATTCCTTTGGACACTTTGGTTTTTGAAACCGCTTTTCAGCAAAAACATTTTATTGATGAGTTTAATATTTTTAGACAATTTTGCTTGTTTTTAGGAGGGACTTCAATGGCGCTTTTGATTATCTTGCTTTCTTTTTTCACCACTTCAATCAATTGGATTTTTGTTTTAGGAATGATTACCGTTTTCTGTATTAGTTTTTTCTATAAAAAAATTCAAGATTCTTTTGTTTAATTATTTTTTTAAATAAAATGCATAATCATTTTCAACATCATAAATATTTTAAAAAGAAAATTCCCAAGGGATTAAAGTCTTTATTAGCTAACTACATCATTATTGATTTAGCAGCCGGTCTTTTTGCTGTTTTTTTGCCAATTTTTTTGTATGAATTTTTTGGAAAAAGCCTCCCAGTAGTTTTTGGTTTTTATTTGAGTTGTTCTTTTTTAACTCTTTTGATAATAATTCTTTGGTCTCGTAAGTTAAACAAGCTTGGCTTCAGAAGGGTTATGAAAGTCAGCATTTTTATTTCCGCTCTTTTTTATCTAGGGCTTTCCTTTTTAACTTTGGAAAATTTATTTTTTTTAATTCCAATTATTATTATTTTATCAGCTACGAGAAGTTTTTTATATTGGATTCCCTTTAATATTGATTTTGCTAAGTTTGCCGATGATCAAGATCGAGGTAAAACGATGGGCTTGCTGGAGATTTTTTTAAGCATTACTGGAACAATAGCGCCTTTAATTGCGGGTTTGATAATTAATCAATATGATTTTACTTTTTTATTTTTATTAGGAGCGATAATTTATATTTTTTCTTTTATACCTTTGTTTTCATTACCTAGAACCAAAGAAAAGTTTTCTTGGAGTGTTTCAAAAACAATTAAAAAAATATTTGACAAAGAAAATCGAGTAACCGCTTTAACTTTTTTTTCTGAGGGTGCTGAAAGTGTGATTTTTTTGATAGTTTGGCCAATTTTTGTTTTTCAAATTTTAAAAGGTAATTATCTAAGCGTTGGTTTAATTTCAACCGCAACGGTTTTAGTGACGATTACTGCTCAATTTTTCGTAGGGAAGAAAGCCGATGGAAGTAAAAAAAGTAAAGATAAACTAGTGAAATACGGGGGTATTTTCTACGCCTTGGCTTGGTTTCTAAAGGCTTTTATTTTTACGACTTTGCATATTTTTGTAATTGATATTTTTCACAAACTTACTCAAATTTTTTACAAGATTCCTCTTAATACCTTGGTTTTCGAGAAAGCTGCTAAGCAAAAACATCTAATAGATGAATTTACGGTTTTTCGGGAAATTTGCTTAAACGCTGGAAAAGTGGGGATGTTGGTAATAGTTTTAATTTTTTCTTTTTATTTATCGTTAAATTGGTTGTTTGTATTTGGAGCTCTATTTTCTTTGTTTGAAGCTTTTTATCATCGCAATCTTTATTGTTCTTTACGTTAAAGTAGAGTGGATTAGGGTTATTAAAAATTATAACCTTTTTTAAGGAAGGAAAAATAAAAAAAATTTTTAATTTAATAGTGAGGTTGATTTCTCGAAAATTAGAGAGTAGATCTCAGAAAAGATTAGGAGAAAGATTAGCTCAAATTAGGTTAGTGTTAATTTTTTTATTTGGGCTTTTTTTATTTTAGTTAAAAAGGAAAAGTCTTTTGAAAATTTTATTTTAACCGAGGTTCTTTTGGATTTTTAAAAAAGAGAAAAAACAAGCCTAACTTCAAATAAAAGGACTTTAGTAATTATACTAAAGGTCTTTTGAATTTTTAAAATATTTTTTCGTGCTAAACTAAATTAAATTAGTAATAAAAATTATGAAACCTTTAGCTGATTTGGTTCGACCAAAAAAATTTAATGATTTTGTAGGGCAAGAAAATTTAATTGGAAAAAATAGCTTTTTACGTCAAGCTATTGAAAATGATGCTTTATCATCGTTGATTTTTTGGGGACCGCCAGGCACTGGAAAAACCACCTTGGCTGGAATTATTGCCAAGCAAACTCAAGCGGAATTTCTAAAACTCAGTGCGGTTAGTAGTGGAAAAAAGGATCTATTAAAAGTGATTGAAGAGGCTGGCGAAAATCAAAAAAATCGAAGAAAGACTATCTTATTTTTAGACGAAATTCATCGTTGGAATAAAGCACAACAAGATGCTCTGCTTCCTTGTGTTGAGGAAGGTAGGCTAATTTTAATTGGGGCGACTACCGAGAATCCTAGTTTTGAAATAAATTCAGCTTTGATTTCTCGAACTCGAGTTTTGGTTTTAAATAAATTAACAACCGAGAATTTAATAGAAATTCTTAAAAAAGCCTTGAAAAAAGTTTCTGTTAAAAAAGCAGTTTTTGTTGAATTAAAAATTATTAAAATGATTGCCGAGCTTTCTAATGGAGATGCTCGAATGGCGCTTAATACTTTAGGGGCCGTTTTAAATCAAAATAAAAAAATCACTTCAGAATTGATTAGAGGAATTTTGCAGAAATCTCATCTCTATTATGATAAAAACGGCGAAGAACATTACAATATTATTTCAGCTTTACATAAATCAATGCGTGGCGGAGATGCTCAGGCTTCAATTTATTGGTTAGTTAGAATGTTAGAAGGAGGAGAAGATCCTTTGTATATTGCTCGGCGATTAGTGCGATTTGCTTCAGAGGACGTGGGTTTGGCGGATAATCATGCTTTAATTTTGGCTAATACAGTTTTTGAAGCTTGTCATAAAATTGGAATGCCAGAGTGTGGAGTACACCTGACTCAATGCGTTATTTATTTAGCTAAAACCAAAAAAAGCATCTTAGCTTATGAGGCTTATAATAAAGCCAAACAAGATGTGCTGAAATTTGGAAATTTGCCGGTTCCGCTTAATATTCGGAATGCGCCCACTAAGTTAATGAAAAATTTAGGTTATGGAAAAGATTATAAATACACACCCAAAGAAGACAGTTCTGGTCAACAATATTTACCAGATAAATTAAAAAATCGGAAATATTTTTAAAATAAAAAACGCTTTTCTCAAAAAGCGTTTTTTTAATTTTTTTGGAAAGTTTATAAATTATCCAAATCTTCCATTGCAGTATCAATATCATCTAAAATTTCATCTGGGGAGCTATAAGAGCTTAAAGAATCAACGGTGGTATTAATTTCTGGAGGAACTTCGGGGGAAATAGCGGCATTTTTTGGGGGAAGCGGGGATGAAGGCGTTGTTAATGGTTCAATTGGTTGATTGCAACCAGAAAAAGTCAAAATTCCAACGAAAGCTAAGCTTAAAAATAATATTTTTTTCATAATAATTTTTTAAAGATAATTTATTTTTAATTAGTTAATTCAGAACGAGCTTTTAGGATGGCTTCTTTTATGGCGGGACGCAAAGTTGTCTGATAATAATCTCTAAGGTTTTTAACTACAACTTTAAGATTAACTTGTTCTTCTTTAATTAACTCTTTATCGGCTGAATCATAAGCAGTATCTAGAGAAGAAGCTGCTTTTTCAACAAGAGCGTTTCTGGCTTCTAATTCATCTAAATAGGTTTTAATAGTTGTGGTATTAATTTGAGAATCTTCTAGTCTGCTGATGACGTTTTCAATTTTTGTTGTAATACCAGTGGAAATTCTTTGAAAACGCTCTTGTCTTTTTTCTTTTAGCTCGGTTCTTTTTTGTTGCATTTCTCCTTTTTTCTCTTCAATGCGGGCTTTTGTTTCTGTCCGTTTCATCTCCATTTCATCTTTTTTATCATTCAAAGCTTCTTTTCTTGCTTGTCTTTCCGCTTGAAAATTATTAGTAGTAATAGAGGCTTCTTCATCGGCTAAAACTGGAATTACAAAACTAGTAGTAGCTAAAATTCCAATCATTGTTAAAATGATTTTTTGATTTAGTTTCATTTTTATTTTTATTGATTAAAATATTCCACTAATCCTATTATAACACAATTACGTTTTTAAAAAAGAAAGTTTGCGGAAAGCTTATTTTTTAAAATTAGAAAATAAAATAAAACCCACGAAACCAAAGCTAATAAAAAAATCAGCCAAATTGAAAATAGGGAAGTTTAAAATTGAAATATAATCAATAACACAACCAAAAGTAAGCCGATCGATTAAATTGGACAAGGTTCCCGCTAAAACCAGCAATAAAAAAAAGTTCTTAAATTTATAAATCAAAAATAATAAAAAAATCAAAGCTAAAAACCAACTAAACCAGAAAAAAACAGGATTTAAAGCTAAACTTAAAGACAGATTGGGATTGCAAACAGTGTTTAAAAAAATCTCCCAATCTGGCAGATTTTTTTTAAGGCTTACGTATTTCAAAAATTGGTCAGCCAAAACAATCAATACCATTGAGACAAAGCCAAACTTTATTTTATTTGCATTCCACGCAGTTTTGAGCGGCTGGATAAATTTCCAAACGTTTGAGCGGAATATCTTTGTGACATTTTTCACATTTACCATAAGTGCCGTTTTCTATTTTTTTTAGAGCCAAGGTGATTTTGTCTAATTCTTTTTCGAGGGATTCGGTCACGCCTAGCGAAGCGGTGTAGTTTTCAACTTCACTGGCATTGTCTTCTCGTTCTCGACCGTAGTCTTCGAATTCAGTTTTATAGTCGCCTTCGGAATCTTGACTGGCGATTTTTCGAAGTTCCATTTCAATTCGATTTTTTTCTTCAATTAGGGTTTCTTTAAAGCGGTTTGTGTTTTCCAACATTTTATAATTTTATTTTTTAGTAATTCTAAGATGTTTAAATATTATCACGCTTAACTTATTCAAGTCAATTGTTAAAAATAAGCGCTATTTACAAAAAATGGTTTTTAGTTTAATGTGAAGACAATGAGATTGTTTAAAAATAATCTTTTAAAGGCTTTGATGAGGCCATCACCTCGGAGCTACGGAAAGAAAATTTAAATCTAGGTTTAGACAATTAGAATTCGTCGGTTTGACCCGTAATAGTCAATAAACTAAGGATTACTAAAATTTATTTTTTAGTGATTAAATAAAGGTGGTACCACGGCAAGCGTCGTCCTTATTGAAAAATATTTATTAAAAATACTTTTCAAAAAGACAGCTTGTTTTTTTATTTTTATTAAAAACAACAAGAGAAAAAGCATAAAAATTAATCAAAGATATGTTTAAAAAAGTTAGTCCCAAACAAAATTATGCTGAAATGGAGAAAAAAGTTTTAGAATTTTGGAAAAAAGAAACTATTTTTGAAAAATCAGTCGAAAGCAGGCCAGCCGATAAAATTTATAGTTTTTATGATGGACCACCTTTTATTACCGGAGTGCCTCATTATGGAACTTTATTGTCTTCGATTGTTAAGGATTGTATCCCTCGTTATTGGACAATGAAAGGTTTTCGAGTGGATCGACGTTGGGGGTGGGATTGTCATGGTTTGCCAGCTGAAAATATGGTAGAAAAAAAATTGGGAATTAAAAGCAAAAAAGAAATTGAAAATGAGGTTGGAATTGACACTTTTAATCAAGCTTGTTTTGCAGAAACTTCTAAAATTGCCGATGAATGGGAAGCTGTGATTGATCGAATCGGTCGGTGGGTGGAATTTAAAGGAGCTTACAAAACAATGGATAATGATTATATGGAGTCGGTTTGGTGGGCTTTTAGTCAACTCTATAAGAAAGATTTGATTTATGAGGATGTTCGAGTTTCTTTATATTGTCCTCGTTGTTCAACTCCTTTGAGCAATTTTGAGATTGCTATGGATAATTCTTATCAAGAAGATAAAGACCCTTCGGTTTTTGTAAAATTAAAATTAGCGGATAGTGAAAATAAATATTTATTAGCCTGGACAACTACTCCTTGGACTTTGCCGGGGAATGTGGCTTTAGCAGTTAATAAAAAGGTAGATTATGTTGAAGTTCAAGTTCAAAAGCAAAATCAAGAAAATATTAAGAGCAAACCAGTGATTTTTTTTGATAGCAAGGAAGTCTATATTGTTGCCAAAGACCTGTTGAAATCTCTAGATGCAGAATATGAAGTTTTAAAAACCTTCAAAGGTGAGGAGCTAGTTGGTAAAAAATATCAACCGTTATTTGAGCATAAAATTGAAAACGGTTATCGCGTAATTGAAGCTGATTTTGTGGGAATTGAAGAAGGAACGGGAATTGTTCATATTGCGCCTGCTTTTGGCGAGGACGATTTTAATATTCAAAAAGAGCAGAAGCTTCCAATGATTATAAACGTTGACGAGGAAGGCAAATTTATCGACGGAGAGTGGCAGGGAGAGTTTGTTTGGGAGGCTAATTTAAAAATCATTGGTTGGCTTAAAGATAATAATTTTCTTTATCAGAAAAAAAATATTACTCACAGTTATCCTCATTGTCATCGTTGCGGAACCAAGTTGATTTATAAGGCGCAACCGGCTTGGTTTGTTGATATTGACAAAATTCGACAAAAATTAATCGATAAAAATCAAAAAGTTAATTGGTATCCGGGTTATTTAAAGGAGGGACGCTTCGGAAAAGGATTGGAAAGCGCGCCTGATTGGAATATTTCCCGAGATCGTTACTGGGGAACAGTTATGCCAGTTTGGAAATGTGAAGATAAGCAGTGTGGAAAAATCAAAGTAGTTGAATCTTATCAAGAGTTAACTGAGCTTTCTGGCAAAAAATTAACCAATTATCATCGGCCGGAAATTGATGAAGTTGAATTTAAGTGTCCAGATTGTGGAAAAAAAATGAAGCGAATTCCTCAGGTTTTTGATTGTTGGGTGGAGTCGGGTTCGATGTCTTTTGCACAATTTCATTATCCGTTTGAGAATAAAGAACAATTTGAAAAAAGTTTTCCAACTAATTTTATTTCGGAATACATTGGACAAACTAGAGCTTGGTTTTATGTGATGCACGTTATGGCAGTAGGCGTTTTTGATCAAGAAGCCTATAAGAACGTTTTAACAACCGGAGTGATCGCCGGAGAAGATGGCCGAAAAATGTCGAAATCTCTTGGAAATTACACTGATCCAAATTTAGTTTTGGAGAAATATTCGGCTGATGCCTTAAGATTTTATTTATTATCATCTCCTTTGTTGAATGCTCAAAACTTAAATTTTTCCGAAGAAGCGGTGGCGGATATTCAAAATAGATTCCTGGGAACTTTTTGGAACAGTTATTCATTTTTTGTTTTGTATGCCAATGTGGATAAGTGGCAACCAGAAAAAAGTGGAGCGAAAAATATCTTAGAAAGAGGAAGCGTCCTGGACAAATGGTTGTTGGCTGAATTGAAGCAGTTAATTTTGGAAGTTAATCAGGGTTTTGAAAATTATTCCATTATTAAAGCAGCCAAGAAAATGGAAAAGTTTGTTGATAATTTATCGAATTGGTATATTCGGCGCTCCAGAAGACGTTTTTGGAAAAGTGAAAGTGATGATGATAAACAAGTGGCTTATCAGACTTTGTGGTATGTTTTAACTGAATTTTCTAAGGTGATTGCGCCTTTCTGTCCTTTTATTGCGGATGAAATTTTTAAAAATTTAACTCAAAAAGAATCAGTTCATTTGGAGAATTTTCCTGAGGCGGAGGAAGGTGTAATTGACAGTTCTATTATTGATCAAATGGCCTTGGCTCGAGAAATAGTCAACGAAGGACTTTCAATTCGAGCTAAAAATCAGATTAAAGTTAGACAACCATTGGCAGAGGTTTTAGTTTATTCAAAAATTGAATTAAGTAAAGAATTAGTAAAAATAGTTCGAGAAGAGTTAAATGTTAAAAAAGTTGAGCTTATTGATTGTGAGGGTTTCGTGAAAAATGTTAAACTGGATTTTTCTGAAACTGTCGCTGAAAATAGTCCAAAAGAATTAAAAAAATATACTTCAACTTTAATCGACTTTGACAATAAAGATTCTTTGATGGTGGCGTTAAATTTAGAAATAACCGAAGAACTTAAAAAAGAAGGCAGTTTGAATGATTTAGTTCGACAATTACAACAAGCCAGAAAAGAAGCCAATTTTGAAATCGATGATCGAATCAGTCTGTATTATGAAAAGCATTCTTTATTTGAAGAATTTGCTTCGAAAATAAAAGCAGAAGTTTTAATTAAGGACTACAGCGAGTCTCAAGGGGTACCAGCTGAAATTGATTATCAAAAAGAGATCAAAATTGATGGTGAAAAAATTAAAGTTTGGTTGAAAAAATAATCTAAAAGTAAGTTTTTAAAAATAGGGCGTCTTAGGACGCTTTATTTTTTATTGGTATAATAATATATTTAGGCTGGAAAATAATTTAGCCATAAAAAAAGACCCGGTCTGGGTTTTCTGTTTACTTTCTCCGATGGTTGGTTATTAGGTTGATAACCGGGGCGCTGGAAGCCCTTGTTTTTTTAGTGGCTCAGCGCCACCGGAGTACCGACTTCAATCTATTTTATTATAACTAAAGCCGATTTTTATGTTTCGTTGAACATAATTTTTTAATTTCTTCTTTTACCGTCTTATGGGTTTATTTTAAACCCTTTTTTGTTTTTGTTTTGTGATTCTTTTGTTTTTGTTTTTGTAAATTTCGACAGCTAGAAGGTTTCAATCGTGAATAGGGGGACATCACGATTGAAACTTTCTAGCCGTCTTTAAGACAGTAAAAATATTTTTTTGAAAAGAACTAATTTCTTGTAATTTCTTGATTACAGTACTATTATAGCATCTTTTTGGCCCTTGGTCAATCAAAGCGAAAGCTGGCTAAACAGAGAGAAAAAACTTAATTTGAAGGAAGTATCCCAGTGTTTCCTTTGAAATTATTAGGTAGATTTTATTTGATTTTTAAATCTTCGGTTATTTTTAAAGCGGTTTCTCTGGAGGTGGATAAAATCAAATAGTTATCAGAAGTAATTCCCCAATCGATTGCTTTGTTGAAGATTCCTTTGGTGAAATTATAATATCTAATATTCTCTACAATTCGACTATCTTCAAAGGCGATTGATTTATTGTTTAAAACAAAAGACTCGTCAATAAATAAAGGTTTAAGAATTTCCGGTAAACGATATTCATTGTTTGTTAAAAAATCACTTATAACGGTAGAACTTCCTTTGATTTCTAAAATTAGATTCATCTTAAGAATATCTTCTTGGGAATAAAGAAAAATCCAAGCTGAGTCCAGAGTGCTCAGAACTTCTTCTGGAAATTGGATTTCCAATGAGGATAATAATTCAGACGATAAAAGTGTCGAATTATTATTTTCAATTTTATAGTAAAATCCTGAATTAGCTTCGAGCGTGGTTTTTTGGTCTGTTAATAAAAGGGTTAAAGCTTTTTTTTCTGAATTAAATTGTAATAACTGACTGTTTTTAAGTTTTTCTGGGATAGTTTTAATATTTGGTTCGGGTAAAGGTTGGTTTTTAGTCGGAGGCTCAACAACAGAAGGTTTTTTATTTATAAAATAAAAATAATAAATTCCAGCGCAAACAGCAATTAAAGAAACAAAAAGCAAGGACATCAGAAGAGGGTTATTAATAGAAGAAGTTTTTTTTATAGAATTTTTTAAAAGGGGTTGTTTTTTGGGTGGTAATTTAATAACAGGAGAAGGGATATTGGGAGCGATTTTATTTTTAAATTCCGGAATTGTTTTTTTAGTAGATTCAGGTTTAAGCTTGATTGTGAGTTTTTCCTCTTGAGGTTGAATTTCTGATTTTTCCTTTTTTTCTAAGGGTCCAACATAAAAATTTGTTGGAGTAGGTTTGTTGATGTCTTTTAAGAATGGACTAAAAGCTTTTTTCTTTGGTACAGTTTCTTTTTTTAGCTCTTCTTTCCCCTTTGCTTCTTTTGTTTCAGAGGAAAGGTTTTCTTTTTGAGAAAAATCAAAAGATGAAGTTGAATTTACTTCATTCTTAAGATCAGATTCCATTGTTTCAAGTGTATAATCAATTTTCTCGGGAGCATTATCTTTTGAGACATCTGTTTTTTTGTTTTCGTTTGGCATTTTTCTGAGGAGGTCTTGAGTCTATTAAGAAATAAAGTATAAAATTAAAAGACTACAAAAATAGCTCCTAGTTATTTTTTATATTTAAAGATTATTTAAAAATTTTTTTTAAAAGTTTAAATTAGCCCAATTTCTTTGTCGGAAATTGAAATAATAAAAAACAAACCTAAAAAACTATTTAAAAATAATCTTATTTAAAATAAGTATAACATATTTACTACAGAAAAAAACCTCTAAATTTTTATACTCTTTTCTATCAGCCACTGCTCGTAAGTTGCAGAAAATTTTAAACGAAACAAAGAAAAAAATATGAAATTGTGTCTATAGACACATTGAATATTTTTTTCAAAGTTGTAGTTAAAATTTTCAAAACTTGGTGGGGGAGTGGTTGATAGAAAAGGGTATTGGAAATCTATTCTCGAACTAAACTTATTCGGCCTTGTTTGTCAATTTCTTTGACCTTAACTTTAATAGTATCGTTTATTTTTAAGTACTTGTTGATGTCAGTCACTCTTTCTTTCGCAATTTCAGAAATATGAAGAAGACCATCTTGACCGGGTAATAAGGAAATAAAAGCGCCAAAATCTAAAATTTTAACTACCTTTCCTTCGAATGATTCACCAGCTTCAACTTCTCGAGTTAAATCCTCAATCCATTTTTTAGCTTCATCACCAGACTTTTGATCTGGGGCAGTGATAAAAATTGTTCCGTCATCTTCAATATCTATTTCGGCTCCAGTTTCATCGATTATTTTGTTAATTATTTTTCCTCCGGCTCCAATGACGTCTCTGATTTTATCAGGATTAATTTTGATAGTGATAATAGATGGAGCAAAAGAAGATAATTTTTTATTGGGTTCGGCGATAACTTTTTCCATTTCAGCCAAAATTCCTAATCGATTTTGTTTAGATTGAACCAAAACTTCCTTGGTCACAGCTAGGTTTATTCCATTTATTTTAACGTCTAATTGAATAGCGTTTATTCCGTCTTTAGTTCCTGCAATCTTAAAATCCATATCACCCCAATGATCTTCTGGTCCTTGAATATCAGAAAGAATTTTATAAGTATTGTTTTCGGTGACAATCCCCATGGCTAAACCAGCGACTGGTTTTTTAAGCGGGACACCAGCGTTCATTAAGGCTAAAGTTGAACCACAAGTAGAGGCCATTGAAGAAGACCCGTTAGAAGATAAAACTTCGCTAACTACTCGAATTGTGTAAGGAAAATCGTCTCGAGAAGGCAACATTGGAAGAATAGCTTTTTCAGCTAAAGCTCCGTGCCCGATTTCTCTTCGTCCTGGTCCTCTCAAAAATCGAACCTCTCCAACACTATAAGGAGGGAAGTTGTAATGGTGCATGTAATATTTTTTGCTCTCTTTTTCCATTGTATCGATAAGTTGTGCGGCACCAGGAGCAGCTAATGTAGCGATACTTAAAGCTTGAGTTTCTCCTCGATTAAATAATCCAGAACCGTGAGTTCTTGGTAAAAGACCAACTTTACAGGCGATTTTTCGAACCTCGTTTAAATCTCGGCCGTCTGGTCGTTGGTTATCTTCTAAAACTTTTTGATGAAAAACATCATTTAAATATTCATCTAGAATAAAAGCGATTTCGGTTTTTTTGTTTTTTAATTCCTCGGCATTACTAAATTTTTCTTGAGCGTATTGATTTAATATTTCTTTAATTTCTTCCATTTTTTTCTTACCAGCTTCCTTGTTGGTGGTATAGAGTGCTTTTAGAGCTTCGTTTTCTTCTAGTAACTTAATTATTTCTTCGGTGAATTCAGGAGTGGCAGTGGTAATGGTCACCCTTTTCTTTTCTTTGCCTATTTCAGCAATAATTTCTTTTTCAAAGCTAGCAATTTCTTGAATTTGTTTTTGAGCAATTTCAAAAATAGCTTGAGCATCGTCTTCGGAGCATTCATTAGCATCAGCTTCAATCATATTGATTTTATCTTCAGTTCCAGCGACTAAAAAGTTAACTGGATTTTCTGGGTTATTAGGATTTTCGGTTATTTTAATAGCAGCCACTGGTCCATCCCAAGGAATATCTGATATTCCCAAAGCTAAAGAAGCAGCAATTACCGCAATATTGGCTGGATTATTGTTTTCATCATAAGAAAGGACAGAAGTGATGACTTGAACCTCGTTTCGCATTGTTTGATTGAAAAGGGGTCGAATAGTTCGGTCGATTAAACGAGAAGTCAAAACAGCATCGTCGGAAGGACGAGCCTCTCTTTTTATAAATCGAGAGCCATTAATTTTTCCACTGGCATAAAATTTTTCTTCGTATTCAACCATTAAAGGAAAATAATCGATTCCAGTAGCCTTGTTATTACTCATAGTTGCATTGGCCATTATGACAGTGTCTCCATATTGAACTGTCACGCTTCCATTGGCTTGTTGAGCAAATGTTCCTGTTTCAACGATTAAATCTTGACCGTTGATTTCTTTTACGAATTTTTTTTCTTGCATAAAATTTGTTTTTGGTTTGCAGACCATAAGTTAGGAATTCTTCTTTCTTAAGTAGAATTCTTTTACTTAGCCGTCTACAAAACAAAAATTATATTATTAAATCAGATTAACACTATCATTTTAAACTTCTAAAGTCAATCCAAGGAAATCCAGGGAAAATCTTTATTAAAAAAAGAATTTAAAAGTTTATTAATTAAAAATTGTTTTTTAAAGTAAGTTTATTGGTTTAAAAAAGCCCTAATTGAAAGTAAAACTCTTTACAGCTATAAATAATTATGTTATTTTATCTTAAGTTATTGCAAAGTATTTTTGCGAGATATTTTTGTAAATCACTCATATTTAAATTTCAGCTGTCCTGTTTGTTTTAGAAACGCTAAGAATATCACTTTTAATTAACCAATACCCATTAAGTTACAGAAAATTTTAGACGAAACAAAGAAAAAAATCTTGAATTAGTATCTGTAGATACATTTAATATTTTTTTCAAAGT
>CAZXUS010000017.1:0-23106 GCA_964643985.1 uncultured Bdellovibrionales bacterium
TACATTTAATATTTTTTTCAAAGTTGTCCGCCTCGGCAAGCGACGCGAGACGGGTCCGCCTCGGCAAGCGACGCGAGACGGGTAGTCCAAATTTTCAAAACTTGGATGAGTAGTGGTTGATTGAATGTGGTATGATTCTAATATAAATTTAGCTGGGTCCAAAATTTAAATAGAGGAAATAAGGTAAATAATAATAATTTTAAAAATGATGAAAAAGGAAGTAGAAGAAAAAGTAGAGGAAAAAGAAGTTAAAGAGGTTAAAAAGGTTGAGGTCGTTGAAAAATCTGTGGAAAAAGAAGTTAACCTAACTCTTTCAGTAGCGGCTTTATTGGAAAATGGAGTACATTTTGGTCATAAGAAATCTATTCGAAATCCCAAAATGGATCCTTATATTTTCGGAGTTAGAAGAGGAGTTAACATTATTGATTTAGAAAAAACGCTTGAAAAATTTCAAGAAGCTTTGGCTTTCGTAGAGCAATTAATAGAAAAAGATGGTAAAATTATTTTAGTTGGAACTAAAAAACAAGCTAAAATATTAATAAATGAAGTAGCCCAAAAAACAGGAATGGCTTATGTTAACGAGCGATGGATCGGTGGAACTTTTACCAATTTTAAAGTTATTTTAAAAAGATTAAAATACCTAAAAGAACAAAAAGAAGCAATCAAAGAAGATAAGCTTTCTCATTTAACTAAATTTGAAAAAAGTCGACTTAGCAAAGAAATTAAGAATATGGAAATTCGAATGGGTGGACTTTTAGAGATGAGTCGTTTGCCAGAAGCAATTTTTGTTTTGGATATCGAAAAAGACTTAACAGCCGTTAAAGAAGCTCGAAAACAAGGAATTAAAGTAATCGCTTTGGTTGATACTAATAATAATCCGGATAATTTAGATTATTTTATTCCAGCTAATAACGATGCTTTGTCCGCTTTGGGTTATATCTTGGGAATATTAACTCAAAGAATTCAAAAAGCTCAAAAGAAAAATATTTCAAGGAAATAAAAGAAATAAAAATATAAATTAATTTTTAAGCTATGATAAAAACAATAAAAGAAATAAGAGAGGAAACTGGAGCTGGCGTAGTAGATATAAAGAAAGCTTTAGATGAAGCTAAGGGTGATATTGAGGCAGCCAAAAAAATTCTTCGACAAAAAGGTTTAGAAAAAGCTGGCAAGAAAAAAAACCGAAAAGCCAAGGAAGGTTTAATTGGTTATTATGTGCATTCTGACGGAAAACAAGCGGCTATGGTAAAAGTCTATTGCGAAACTGATTTTGTTGCTCGAAATGACGAACTTAAGGATTTAGCCAAAGATTTAGCAATGCAAGTAGCAGCTATGAATCCTATTGCTATCAACAAGGATGATATTTCAAAAGAAAGAATAGCGGAACAAATGGAGTTTTGGAAAAAAGAATTAGAAGAAGAAAAAAAACCAGAAGAAATTAAAAAGAAAATACTAGAAGGAAAGGAAAATAAATTTCGATCAGAACGAGCTTTAATGTCTCAGGACTTTGTTAAAGACTCCAGTAAAACAATCGAAATTCTTATAAAAGAAAAAATTACTAAATTAGGGGAGAACATAGAAATAGGAGAATTTGTTAAACTTGAAATTTAATAGGACTGTTTTAAATCACAATTTTGTCTGCCTCGGCAAGTCTTAGCGAGACGGGTTACGAAATTTATCAATTTTGAGATAAATTAATTAAAAATTTTTAAAGCTTTAGCGATAGTTAAGGCAAAACAATTTTTAGATAATTTAACCAAAATTGGAAAATTGTCCGCCTCGGCGAGCAAGGCGAGACGGGCAGTAAAAAGGGTGATTATAAACAGTCTCTTAACTAGTAGAATTTTCTTATGATAGTTAAATTTTTCGGATGGGATCAGCCTAAAAATATTGTTTGTGATATGGAGGGCGTTAAAAACGAAGATCTTTTAACCGTCAATCATGAATGGGGTGGTTTGTACCTAGCTAAGGTTCTTTTGGCTGATCAAAACATAGAAAAAGAAGAATCAGTTGGAATTGCTTTGCGAAAAGCAAGTAAAGTCGATTTGGAAAAGATTTGTACAAACAAAGAAAAAGAAGGGAAACTTTTAGCTGAAATTAAAAAACAAATTAGAACTTCGGATTTAGCTATGAAAATTTTTGAAACAAGATTAAGCCTTGACGAGAAATGTTTAGTGATAGCTTTTGTGGCGGAAGGTAGAGTGGATTTTCGAGGTATTGTTAGGGATTTGTCTTGTAAATATCAAAAAACAGTTCGTTTTCAACAAATTGGATCTAGGGATGAGGCTCGACAAATTGGAGGTTATGGAATTTGTGGAAGAGAACTTTGTTGTCGAAAATTTCCAGGGAGCTTAAAAAGTATCACGACAGAAATGGCTCGTTGCCAAATGGTTTCGCATCGAGGAACAGAAAGAATTTCAGGAGCCTGTGGTCGTTTGATGTGTTGTTTGGGTTTTGAAGCGGAGCAATATCAGGAATTATTAGAGGATCTTCCTAAAAAAGGTGATAAAATTAAAGTAAAAGGTAAAAGGGGAACCGTAATTGATTTAAATCCAATTGCCCAAGAAGTTCGAGTTAAAATGGAAGATCAAAATATTGTGAATGTTAAAAAAGAAAATATAGAATAATTCAAAATTTTTTTGGTAAATTTTTAAAAAAATAATAATTATAAAATTGAAATGTTTAATATAATTTTTCCAATAATTATTTTTGCCAGTTTAGGGATGATAGTTTTTATTATCGGAAAACATTTACCAGAATTTATTAATATTAAGAAAGAAAAAGAAGCTCAAGCTAAAAAGAGCGGTTTTTTAAAAAATTCTTTGAATAAGATTTTTAAAATAATTAAAAATTCTTTATTGTGGCTAGTGGATCAGATAATAAAAAAAATTAAAAATTTTTTAACCTTAATTCAATCTTGGATTGTTTCTAATGATAAAAATAAAGAGCAACAAGAGACTTCGACTCAAAAACAAGAAAGCACTGAACTTAAAAAGGATAATTTTTTAGAAAAAATTACAAAAAAAGAAGATTTATTAGAAAAATCAGAAGAAAAAAGTGGATTTTTTGAGAAAAAAGAGTTTAAACAAGAAAAAATTGTAAAAAAATCTAAAAATAATTTTTTTGCTAATTTTAAGAAAAATCTTAAAGAGAAACTTTTAGAAAAAAAACGTCAAAAAATTAATCAAGTTTTTCAGGAAACCGAGGAATATGAAGAAGATACCAGTCAATATTCTGATGGGATTGTTAAAATTCACGAAAAAGCAAAAAATAATAAGAATAAAACTAGAAATTTAATAAATGAAGTAGTGGAGGTTAGTCGCGATCAATCGGATAAAATGAATTTAGATGAAGAACTGGGAGTGGATCGACAAATTTTAGAAAAAAAATTAATTAATAAAATTGGGCAAAACCCCAGAGACAAAGAAGTTTATCGTCAATTGGGAGAACTTTATTTAAAGATGAAAAATTATAATGATTCTGAAGGTTGTTATAAGCAAATTTTAAAAATAGCAGTTAGGGATATTGATGCTCGGAGAAAGATTGAAAGAATTAAACTTTTAAAAAGGTCTCAAAAAAAATAATTGTTTTTACTTTTTAAAAACATTTTTAGGTTTTTTGTTTTATAAGAGATGGTTTCTAATTAGCCGTGATAGCTCAGTTGGTAGAGCGCATCCATGGTAAGGATGAGGTCTCGGGTTCGATTCCCGATCTCGGCTCAAAATCCAATAAACCCAGGCTTGTCCTGGGTTTTTTAGATTTTTCCGAGATCGGGAATCGAAAGACGGAAGCGCTAAGGTTGAGAGCTAGTGAGCAACTAAAGAGAGTGCGCTGAGTCCGGGCAGGAAGCACTTAATGAGTGCAAGCCGAAGGCGACGCACGAGTTTAGTGACTTGACGCCGGTTTCCATTGTCTATTTAGATACATTTAAAAGAGTTTTCGGGAAAGAAAAAACAGTGTTAAAGCGCTTTTTTCTAGGATAAGTTGATAAAGTTTAAACTAATACAAAAATAAAAACCCTGATTTCTCAGGGCTTTTTGTCTCAATGTTTTGAGTTAAACTGTCAGCGGTTTCAAATTTTCTTTTTTAATTGAAGAAAAATCATCGTCAGCAAATAAGATTACTTTTTTAGGGGAGGTATTTTCTCCATAAATTTTATGTAGAAAATAATTTCCACATGGAGGTTGAGTATAAGTGAAATATCGGATTATTTGATTATTATCAACGAGGACTTCCACTCCGTGTTTAAGCAAAGTTTCAGCTAAAGCTTTTTCTAAGGCTTTAGCAGCAATTACTTTTCGGGAACAAATTTCTAAGTTGTAAATCCACCCGGTAGGTTTTCCTTCTTTAAAACCAAAGCCCAGTGGGTTATTTGTCCAGACTTTGTAGCCTAAAATCTCACTTACTTCAGCCATTATTTTCTTGACGGTTTCTTCATCTTTTTCCGTGAAAGTTTTTACAGCTTTTGAGATTTTTTCATTTGCGCATGACAATAAACATTCTTCCATAAACATTCTTCCTAAATCTTCCATTTCAATCTCCTTTTTTCTTGTTATGTCGAAGTACTAGTTTCAATTATTTATTAATTGAATAATTATTATAAAACAAATAAGCGTAAATGTCAAAAGTGTTGACAAAAAATATAAAAATGTTAAAATTAGGCATAAAATAAAGACAAAAAAGACGACGAAAAAATAGTCATTTATTAAAAAATGCAAGAAAAACTTATAAAATTACTGATAGACTTAGGATTGAGTGATAAAGAAGCTAAAGTATATTTGGCTTTTTTGTCCTTGAAAAAAGGAACAATCACTAGGGCTGCCAAGATTTCTGGAATAAAAAGAACTACGGTTTATTCACTGTTGGAAAGTTTAAAAAATAAAGGATTAATTAATATTGAAATTCAGGGTTGGAAACAGTATTATGTGGCTGAGTCACCTAAAAAATTGGAAATTCTTTTAGAGGAAAAGAAAAAAACTCTCTTAGAGAATATTTCAGACTTAGAAGCTATTCAGGGTAATGCTGAAAAAGGAGGTTTTATTAGATATTATGAAGGTCTAGAGGCTAGTAAAAGTGCTTATGAAGATTTATTGAAAAATTTAAAAAAAGATGATTTTTATTATTCGATTGGAGGGGGTGAAAAATGGGTTAATTCAGATAAAAGATATTTTCATAGCTATATAAAAAGAAGAGCTAGGTTGAATAAAAAGGCAAAAATTATAGTTAATAAGTCTAAAACAGTGGATGCTTATAAGGTTAATCAACAATTATACGGTGAAGAAATTAAAATTTTGGCTAATGATAAATTTATTTCTACAAATTTTATTATAACGCCGTCAACAATGATTATTCATAATCTTGATATGCCCGTTATGACAATCGTGATAGAGAATGATAGCGTTATTAATTTACAAAAAATGTTATTTGAATTAATTTGGGGTACTTTGTAGAATTTAGAATTGATTAATAAAATTAGTTCTAATTTTATTAATTAATTTACTTAAAATACAAAAATAAATTTTAGTTTAAATAAAATATTGATTTCTATAAAGAAAAGTGTATAATAGACTTTGTTGTTATTCGATTTTGGGTCGGTAGCAAAGCGGTCAAATGCTCCTGACTGTAAATCAGGCGTTGTAATGACTTCGGAGGTTCGAATCCTCCCCGGCCCACAAAAACGTTGAAAACGAAGCGCGAATTTAGTGAGCTGACCCCGAATCCAATTTTTTTTAAATTATTCTTTATAATCTAATTTTTTAAAATACAATTATCTTAAAACATCGCTGACTTCCCCGGCCCACAAAAACACTAAAGTATCTTTAAAATATATCTTGCCACCTTAGCTCAGCTGGTAGAGCAACCGCCTTGTAAGCGGTAGGTCGTCGGTCCGACTCCGACAGGTGGCTCAGTCAAGTGATTCTTAGAAACAATTCCTTCGGGGTTGTTTTTTTTTATTTAAATTTATGATAAGATTGTTGTGCTGAAGAGATATAACTATAATTCAAAAGAAATCAACAATGAAAAAAAGCAAGCTTTGGAAGGGAAAAAATAAGGTTGGAATTATAATAATTCAGGGTTGGACTTCTTATCTACGTCAAATTGATCCTTTGGCAGAGGTTCTCAATAATCGAGGTTATTGGGTTTATGCCCCAGTTCTCTCTGGGCACAATTCTCAGCCAGAAAAATTAGAAGGTGTCACCTGGGAAAATTGGCAGAAAGACACAGAAAAAGCGGTTGATGAATTTAAGCAAAAAAACAATTTCAGTAAAATTTTTATAGTTGGTGTTTCTTTTGGGGGAAACTTAGCGATATTAGCTAGTTTAAAGAAGGCTATTGACGGGGTTATTTTAATTAGCACCCCTATTTTTTTGAGAGATCATTATTGGACAATTTTGAGCGTTAAATTTCTTTCTTATTTTAAGAAGAATTTGAATAAAAATTATCCTAAAGATTTAAAGAAAAAAAATAAAAAACCAGTTTCTTATAATTATTTTCCCATTAAAAGTTCTTTAGAATGTTTTAAACTGATTAAAAAAAGTCGAAAAGCTTTAAGCGAGGTTAATACTCCCTTTTTTATTATTCAAACCAACAAAGACTATTTAGTGGCGCCTTATTCGCCTTGGTTAATGTATAATAAAATAAAATCTACTGAAAAAAGTTTATATTGGATGGATACTAAAAAAGGAATTCACATTGATTTTGAGACAAATCCCCAAAAATATGGAGAGGTGATTGATAATTTTATTGAAAATATTAATAAAAAATAGTTTATGCAAATTGGATTTTTCACTAATACCTACTTTCCTATTTGTTATGGTTCGGTTATTTCAATCGAATCGTTTCGGAAAAATTTAGAAAAATTAGGTCATACTGTTTATGTTTTTGCTCCGAGTCATCGAGGTTATAAGGATGAAAATAAAAAGATATTTAGATATCCGTCTTTTTTGTTTCGTTATAAAATAGACTATCCAGTCTCTATTCCAATCAGTTCTTTTATTAACAATAAAATAAAAGAGTTAGATTTAGATATTATTCATGTTCATCAACCTTTCTCTTTGGGTAAGGAGGGTTTAAGATTTGCGCGTAAATTAAAAATTCCGGTTATTTTTACCTATCACGCTAAATATGAAGATTATGTTCATTATGTCCCTTTTTTGCCTGAAGGTTTATTGGTAGATTTAGTTAAAAAAGAAGCGGTTAATTTTGCCAATAAGTGTGATTTGACTATTACGCCCTCGGAGGGAATAAAAAAAATTATCAAAAGAAGAGGGGTCTCTGAAAAATTAATCAAGGTTTTACCAACTGGAATTGATTGTCAGAGTTTTGAAAATGGGAATCGAGCTAAGATTAGAGAGCAGTATGCAATAAAAAAGGATGAAAAATTATTTTTAAATATTGGTCGCATCAACGAAGAAAAGAACTTGAAAATGCTTTTCAAAACTGTTAAAGAATTGATTTTAGAAAATTCAAAAATTAAAATGATGTTTGTGGGAGAAGGTTTTTTAAAGGATGATTTATTAAAAATGGCTAAAAAAGCGGGGATTAGTGATAATGTTATTTTTACGGGGTTTATTGAATATGAAAAAATTAAAGATTATTTGAAAGCGGCTGATGTTTATTTACAAACTTCCAAATCGGAAACTCAGGGAATTACAATTTTGGAGGCTATGGCTTCTGAAGTGCCAATCGTAGCAGTGAAAGCAACTGGTACCGAGGACTTTATTGTTAATAATAAAAATGGTTTTTTGACTAAAAATCAGAGTAAGGATTTTCATGATAAAATTAAATTTTTATTAAAAAATCCTTTAATAAAGAATAAAATGATTATTCAAGCCAAAAAAGATGCTAAAAAATTTGAAGAAAAAAAACAAGCTCAAAAGCTTGAAAATATTTACAAAAAGTTAATTGGGTAGTAATACCAATTTTAGCTAACTATTATTTATAAATTGATAAATTTCGCAACCCGTCTCGCTAAGGCTTGCCGAGGCAGGCAAAACTGTGATTGGAAACAGTCCCTATAAAAACTTATTCAAAATGAATTTTTTTCGATAAAAGATCGGATTTGTTTTTTAATAAAGGGAATTTTTTTAAATCAGAGTCAAAACTTAATAAACTTTGAGCGTAAAGTCGGGCAGATTGGATTAATTTTACATCAGAAAGACTTTCCATCGCAATATCGGGAGTTCCGGATTGGAGCGTCCCTAGGAATTGTCCAGGACCTCTAAGCTTTAAATCTTCTTCGGCGATTTTAAAACCGTTATTGGTTTTTTCCATTGCTTTTAATCGAGAGGTGCTGTTGGCGACATTATCAGAGGTAAATAAAAAACAATAAGATTGGTCTTGACCTCTGCCTACTCGACCTCTAAATTGATGTAATTGAGCTAAGCCAAAACGTTCAGCTCCTTCAATAATCATCAGGGTGGCATTAGGAATGTCAATTCCCACCTCAACTACCGAGGTTGAAACTAGAATATCGATTTTTTGGTCTTTGAAATTTTTCATAACCTGGTTTTTTTCCTTAGGCTTCATTCTCCCGTGAAGAAGCCCCAGTGATAAATTGGGAAAAACTTGTTCTTTTAATTTTTCAAATTCTTCTTTGGCGGATTTAACCTCGCTGATTTTAGAAGATTCTTCAACCAAAGGACAGATAATAAAAACCTGTTTTTTTCCAGAAACTTGTTGTCTTATAAATTGATAAATCTGATCTCGACCTTGCGGTGGAACAACTTGAGTGATAATCTTTTTCTTTCCTTTTGGATATTCGTCAATTATTGATAAATCTAAATTACCAAAAATTGCTAAAGATAAAGTTCGAGGAATCGGAGTGGCGGTCATTGTTAATAAATGGGGTAAGATTTTTTTAGTTTTTTCTTCGGCAACTTCCATGGTATTTTGTTGTAAAAAAGATCTTTGTTTTACCCCAAAGCGATGTTGTTCATCGATTATCGCTAAAGCTAGATTGTGAAAGCTGATTTTATCTTGAATAATGGCGTGAGTTCCAATAATTAAATCAATTTCACCGTTTTTTATTTTTTCCGAAAATTTAGCTTTGGAAATTTTGTCATTATTTATTTTACTAACAGAGCCGGTTAAAATCCCAATTTTAAACTTATATTTTTTTAATAATTCAGTTATTCCCGAAAAATGTTGAAGAGCTAAAACCTCAGTTGGCGCTAATAGCGAAACCTGAAAACCTTTGTTTATAACGGATAAAATTGCCATAATAGCTACGATTGTTTTACCACTTCCAACATCGCCTTCCAATAAGCGATTCATTGGTTGGCTTTTTTCTAAATCTTGAATAATTTGCCAAGAAGTCTTTTTTTGAGCATTGGTTAATTGAAAGGGCAAAGACTCGACAAATTTTTTAATCACTTTTTTTTCAAAAGCAACTTCAACAGCGCTATTTTTTTCCCATTGTTTTTTTATTTCCAAGGCTCTTAATTGAATTAAAAACATTTTTTCAAAAGCAAATCTTTTTTTAGCTAGCCTGGCTTCTTCTTTGTTTTTGGGAAAATGAACATTTTCTAAGGCTTTTTTAAGCAAGGGTAATTCTTGCTCTTTGATAAAATTATTGGGAAGAAATTCTTCTAGCGAAACTTTGTTTAAAGTTTTTTGAATAACTCGTCGTAAGAAAAAAGAAGTGACATTTCTATTCTCGGAATAAACTGGAACTAAACCATTAGTGGAACCGGTTTTGGAGGTAATATTTTCGGATTGATTTTCGTAAAGAACTTTGTTGATTATTTCAAAATTAGGATGTTGGAAATAAGCCTCTTTACCTTTATAGAGTGAAACCTTACCACTTAATTGAACATATTTTCCCTTGGTTAAAAATTTTAAAGGCATTGCAAAATTAAACCAAACCGCTTTTATGGAGCCAGTTTCATCTTCAATGTAAATTTCTGTTAAATTTTTTCGGCCTCGAAGTGGAATTGATTTTATGTTGAAAACTTTTCCTCGAATCGTCACGGTTTCACCGATTTGAATGTTGGCTATTTTTTTTTGCAAAGAAAAATCCTCGTAACGAAAAGGAAAATAGTACAATAAATCTTCAATTGTTTGAATGCCCAGAGAATTTAATTTTTTAGCATTGTGAGCACCAACATCAGGGGCCAAGGCCACTGAGTTATTTAAGAAAAGCATAGTAATTTAGTTAATTTGAGGGAGTTAATTGGTAACATATCTTTTAACGCGAGCGGAATAATCAAATTCTTCATCACTAAAGATTACGTATAAATTATTTTTAAAAGCTTTTAGGGCTGGATCGCCTTTTCCGGAACCTTTTGAAATAAAACCAGCGTAATTTAAATTATCAGTACAGTCAACCCAGCTGTCATTTTCTAGTTTTTGAACTTTAATTCGCCAGGCAGAGGTTTTTATCAATTCCTCCCCGGTATTTTTACCGTTTTTTTGGGTCATTACAATATCTTTTTTGTATTTAGAATAAGCTAAATATAAATTATTATTTTCATCTATTTCAATAAAAGGTTCGATTACTTTTTGAGTAGAATTTTGTAAATTTATTCTTAAATCTTCCCAGTAGGCTTGATTGTGTTTGTAAATATGAAGGGGTCCTTGATTATTTTCAACAAAAGCCAAATAAACATTCTCTTCGTTGTCTATCGCAACAGACGGGCTGAAACCATTAATTTTAGAAATTTTTTCAAAATAAAGTTTATCAATTTTTAAAGCATTCCATTTTAAAGTATTCCATTTTTTAATTCGGACATTGTGGTCTCCGTCCGTTTTTATTTCTTCGTAAGCTAAGTAAATGGAGTTATCTTTTTTCGAAGCAACTAAATCGAATTCATCGACGCTGGAAGTTGAAGCATCAGCTAGGGTTAAAAGAGAGGTGGGAATTGTTTGCCAAGTTATTCCATCCCATTTTTTAATTTGAGCTTGAGTTTGTTCTTTATCGGGTTGAACTTGCTCGGCAAAAGCAACATAAAGATTGTTTTGATCTTTGTCGAAAATTAAAGTTGGTTCGTGACCAGGTTTTTCGGAAATAAATCCTTGAGGCGATAACTCATTCCATTCTTGTTTTGAATCAGACCAATGCAGAAGTCTTATTTTTTGATCATATTCAACTTCGCTGAAAGTGACGAAAACATCTTCGTTTTTGGTTTCGATGTTAGGATTACTGCCTTTTTTAAAGCTGACTAAACCGTTCAGATTATTTTTATCGGCTAAATTGATCCATTTTTCATTTTTGTAGGCTTTGACTTGAATTCTACTTTCTTGATTTTTGTTTTCAAAAGCGGCAATAATAGTCCCGTTTTTAGTGATATTAAGGTTGGGTTCGGCACCAACGTCTTCATTGAGGATTCCTTTGAGATTGTTCGAATCTTCAAGGTCGAACCATTTTTGATTATCAATTTTGAATTCTTTTTCTTTAACGGCGATGCGAGTAGCGGTAGAAATTTCTAAGTCTCTTTTTATTTCGTAAGAGGAGCTATTTATACCTTGATTTTCTAAATTTATCAAAAAGACATTTTTAGTATCGGAAGTTTTTACTATTTCTATATCCGAAAATCGACCCAAGGTCAGTTCTTCACTTAATCCGCCAATGTTAATAAAAGGAATTCCACTTTTTTTGGTTATGTAATCATTCTTAGTATTACCGCTTATTACAGCAAGTATTTTTTGATTATTGTCCTTTAGTAATGAAAAAACCTCTTTTTGATTAGTCAAATTTTCTTGCCAAATATCTTCTGCCGGAGTTTCTATTAGATTGTGGTGCGAAAATATTAAAACGGGTTCAGTTCCGGAGAGTTCTTTTTTAAGCCAATTTAATTGAACTTCGCTGATTGTTCCCAGGGAAGTTTTGGGTTCGTTGTTTTCGGTAGTATCGAGAATAATAACTTTAATATTTTTAATAATTTTACTGGAATAGGAATTTTTTAATTTCAGAATTTTTTTAACTTTAGAAAAAGAATCAGAGTTATAGTCTTTTTTTCCTAAACAATAGAGTTTATCAGCTTTTATTCTTTCAAAATTATTAATTATTTTTTCAAAATCCTTTAGATTATTCGCATAATTTCCACCTCCAATAACTAAATCGGGTTTAAAAATTTCATTGTAATGAGCACTTGCTGCTCGAATTAAATCTTCAATTAAAAAAGTCTTTGACGACTGACTATATTCCCAGTCGGTTAAAAAACCGATTTTTAAAATGTCAGCGTCTTTTTGTCGACAACAGAGAATAATTAATAACAATAATACAAAAAAGCCGATTGCTATTAATATTTTTGAAATATTTTTCATACTTAAAATTATAAGATAATATTATTTTAAACTAACTATTACTCAAAATTTTCAAGATTTGGTGATGGTATTGGCTGAAATTAGCATAAGTGCTCTTAAGAAGATTCGAACCTCTAATCTTCAACTCCGCAAGCTGATGCTCTGTCCAGTTGAGCTATAAGAGCATAAATAAAAATTGTCTTTAAAATTTTTCTAGAAAATCATCGAGATTATGCCGATGTTCTTTTTCGGGAATAAATTTTGTTAAACATTTTCTTAATTTAACGGGGTCAGTTTTTATTAATGGAATTTTTATATAAGGGAGGAAAAGCTGATTGTTTTTAAAAGAAATTTCTTGGGTGCCTTCTGGTTCATATTCTATCCAAAAACTTTCCAATGAGTCATAAGGACGAATATGGTCATGAATAAAAATTCCTTCTTTCGTCACGGCAAAAGTTATTGTTTGAGGTTGTTTTTTCTCAAAAAGAAAAAAAGTAAAACCAAATAAAATAATTAAAATTGATAATAACAAATTGTCAGTTATTAATCCGTAAACAGTAATTCCGAATAAAATGGAATAAAAATACAAAAAAAATCGAAAACTTTTTTTATTTTCTTCAAAGTCTTTAATTTTCCAAGAAATCAAAGCATCGACTTTTCTTTTTTTGCTAACAGTTGAAATTTTCGTAGCTTTTTCTTTATTGGGCATTTTATTTTTTTAGTGGTTTAAGTTTTTTAAGAGCAGTGGTTTTTTTATAAATAATAATAGAAATCATTATTAGAACAGCTAAAAAGAAGATAATCCAACCGCTAAATTTTATATATTTTTCAATTTCTTCGGCGATCCAACCAAAATAATATCCTAAAATAACTACAAAACTATTCCAAACCAATCCTCCTAAAACTGAAAATAAGATAAATTTTTTAAAATCCAGTTTAATCATTCCAGCTAAAATAAAGGTAATATAGCAAAGTCCGGTAGTGGCTTTAGTGAAAAAAATTATTTGAGCGCCTTTTTTTTCGAAACTGTTTTTAATGGTTCTAACAACTCCTGTGTTGGATTTTAAAAATTTTCTTTGTTTAGGAATCAAGCCCCTTTTAGTGAAAAAACCAATATAATAAAGAATAACATCTCCTACAATATCACCGAAAATGCTCAACAAGAGAACAATGAAAACATTAAAAAATCCCATTGAAGCCATAAAAGCGGCGCCAAGCGTGACGATTGGGCCTTCTATTATCATCAATAAAAGCATCAGCGGATAGCCCCAAAAAGAAATAATTTCTAAAATTTGTTGATATTCAATTCCTAACATTTTTATTACTAATATTAATTCCAACTAACTATTACTTATAAATTTTCAAAACTTAATTAGCTGAAATTGGTATAACTAAATTTCCTTTTTATTTTATCATTTTTATTAATTTAAATAAACTCTAGATACTTTGAGGTAGAAATCCGTTGACTTTTAGCTAAATTTTTATTAAGATAGAGAATGTTATTTAATTAAGATTTTTTTGCTTTATAGTAAAGATGAAGTTTTAAATAACGGGGCATAGTATAGTGGTAGTACATACGCTTTGGGAGCGTACCGTCTGGGTTCGATTCCCGGTGCCCCGACAGAAGTTGTCTTTGATTATTTTTTTCGGCTGTAATTCAAAATATTTTAGTTAAATTTTTCAAAAATTTTCTTGAATTAGCCCGCTAGTCCTGCAAAAATTATTTGAAAAATTTATTCTAAAAATTTAGAATTTCGCTACGAAAAAATAATCAGAGACAATTTCTAAATTTTAAAAACAATTGAGAAGGACGGCTAGCTCTGTTGGTTATC
The DNA here is from genome assembly GCA_964643985.1 of uncultured Bdellovibrionales bacterium. GTDB lineage: Bacteria > Patescibacteriota > Minisyncoccia > Moranbacterales > DUUL01 > UBA2773. The sequence continues at coordinate 14,079 of CAZXUS010000017.1, forward strand.
TGCTTGCCGGTAGGCAGGGAGCGTGAAGCTTGTTTTATTGGGTGTATAGCTCAGTTGGTTAGAGCGTTACGTTGACATCGTAGAGGTCCGCCGTTCAAATCGGCGTACACCCACAAATAATATTTATTTTTATCTCAGCTTTTGCTGAGTTTTTTTATTTATGATATTTATTATAAACATCTTTCAGGGATTTGTTCGTCACATGGGTGTAGATTTGAGTGGTATTAATAGAGCTGTGGCCTAAAAGCGCTTGAACACTTCGAATATCAGCTCCATTTTGAAGAAGATTAGTGGCAAAACTATGGCGCATTACGTGGGGAGTGACTTTTTTAACAATCCCGGCTTCTAAGGCGCATTTTTGAATAATTCTCTGAATTGATCGCGCGGAAAGTCGTAAATCACTTTCTTTATTGGGTTCTCGGTTGTGTCGGATGAATAAGGCCATATCAGTATCAATTCTTTTTCTTAAATATTTTTTAATTAAAGCGGCTGTTTCCTGAGAAATAAAAACAATTCTTCGTTTAAAGCCTTTGCCAATTATCGAAAATTCTTTTTTTTCTAAGTTGATTTTATCTCGATCTAAACTTATTAATTCGGAAACTCGCATTCCAGAAGAAAATAAAAGTTCTAGAATAGTGTTATTTCTCAATTCCTGAAGACTTTCACCTTGAGAAGCTTTGAATAATTCAACAATTTCGTTTAATTCTAGAAATTCTATGGTACGGTCTTTGGTTTTGGAGAGTTCTAGGCGATCAGGGGAAAGTGCGGAAATTCCATTTTTAGCCATGAATTTAAGTAAATTTCTAAGAGCGATAATATAATAATTTCTAGTTTTAATAGTGATTGGATCGCCATTTTGGTCAGTTCTCTGGCTTAAATAAAGGCGAAAATCGTGAACTAATTTATCGGTTATTTGGCTTGGCTTAGCGATTTTAGACCACTTTAAAAAAAGCGATAAATAGCGATTATAATTCTCGATAGTTTTCGGAGCACAATTTTTATCGACGGTTAAATATTCTAAATATTCTTTTTTAATTTTTTCCATAAAAATAGGTTAAATTTACTTTAGTATATCCCGAGTATTCATATTATCAAAGACGAAAAATTTTTTCATTTGCCATAGCGAGCGGAAACTCTTTAACTTTATAAACTTTAGGAACTTTAAAAACTCTCCAAATTTTCATCTTTTCGACTCTCTTCTATTGACAATAAAAAGAGCTATGTTAACATTGTTTTGTTAAAAGATTGGACTTGTAGATGATAATTGTTTTTGTTTTAAACTTTTTTTCGGCTTATTTCAAAAATAATAGTTAGAAAGTCCTTGAAGTCTAACTAGTAATAAGACGGTTGGCTGATGAAAGCCTTTTATAAGAAACTTTTATTAAACAAGCTTTTCAAGAGAAAAAGAATGTTTAATAAAAGTTTCTTTGTTGGGATTTCTATAGGTTAATAGTCAATATAGGAAATTAAAGTTATTAAACGTATTTCTACTCAATTTAAAAAATACCGCAAGAATCTTGGGACAGTTTTGAGAGATGGAAAGAAATTTAAGGAATTAGCAAGGAAAATAGCTGATAAAACAAAAAGAAATGAAAAACGATTAATCCAGTTTTTAAAAAATGGACGTAATCGTAAATTTTTAGAGTTTTTTCGAAAAAACTCTGCTTTAATGGTGGTAATAATCACCGCTTTTGTTATTATGACTGGAAATTTGAATAATAATAAAGACAGACACGGATTTTTGTTTGGTTACTTAGAAAAAGAAGTTGATAATAAAGAGAAAATTATTAGTCGAGTTAAAAGTCATTCTACTCAAAATAGTTTACTGATGGCGCCTTTAGCGATGGCTGCTTCTTTGGGCGAGGATGAGGGAATTGAAGCGACGATGTTGTCTAGTGATGATGCTTCTATCAATCAACTTCAACATCAAGTACTAACTGCTTCTACTCCTCCAGATGCTGAAAAATTACTGGATGAAGGAGCTGATGTAGCCGTTTATTTAGTTAAAGAAGGAGACTCTGTCAGTGTTATTGCTGATAAATTTGGGATCACGGTTAATACTATTTTATGGGCCAATGATATTGAGAATGCAGCTTTAATTCAACCGGGAGATAAAATCTTTATTTTACCAGTAGTTGGATTAAAACATATTGTTAAAAAAAGTGATACTGTCAAAAAATTAGCCAAAGAGTATGAAGCGGACGAAAAAGAAATTATCGCTTTCAATAATTTGCCGGCCAATGGAAAAGTTGAAGAAGGAGCTGAATTGATTATTCCGGGTGGAGAAAAAGAAGAACCAGATTCATTATTTTTTCAAGAAAGAAATTATTATAGTTCAGGTGTAGCTGGTTCAGGGAGAACTCCTTCTGTTATCGACAAAAATCCAAGAGGTGGACACACTTTTCCTTATGGTCAGTGTACTTGGTTTGTGGCTCAAGATAAATATGTTCCTTGGGGAGGTAATGCTGGTACTTGGTTATATAATGCTCGAGCTTATGGCGTTAAAACTGGAAAAACTCCAAAGAAAGGTTCAATTATTGTCACCAGTGAAAGTTGGTATGGTCATGTTGGGATCGTAAAAAAGGTTCATAGTAATGGAACTATAACTATTGCGGAAATGAATTATAAGGGGTTTGGAGTGGCGAGTCAACGGACCCTAAGCGTTAAGTCCCGTGTTATCAAAGGCTACATTTACTAGTTGGTGGGGCTTATGGATTTGGCACATTTCTTTGTCAAATCCTGCGCTACTCGCTCAACGTACTTTCGTACGTTTTGCTCTTTGCTCGAATTTTCCTTGAACTGCACTCAAATCTAAAAGCCCCCGGGCTTTACTTCTCGTAAAAAACCTCTGAGAAATCAGAGGTTTTTGTTTTTCAAGCTAAAAAAGATGAATTTCTGGAATCGCATATTCAGGTGTTGTCTGATGTAAATAATTTATTTGCAATATTTAATAACCAAGCAACATTTTTATTAAGGCTGTTGCCGCTAGCATACTAATGAATAAATATAAAAAGCCGAAAAACATACTAGATTTTTTCCCTTTATAATATACTTCATACCGAACAACATCTTTCCAAAAACGATTCAATACTTTGCCGGCATTGTCAGTTATTAAAAGAATCGAGAAAGCAAAAAAAACAAACCACAAGATAATTCCTAGGGTGAAAGCAATTGTATATAAATGGAAATAGACCGCCACGACGATCAAGGCTCCGTATAATACCCCGAGCATTCCCCGCAGTGAAATAAGTAGATATTTCTTAATTAGATAAACAGATAATTTTTTAAAAGTTTGTTTTTTTTGAATTTTATTCATAGTATATTGCAAATAAATTATTTATTTCGTACAATTTGTTTTTATACGAATTTTTATATTATCATTTTATCATAAAATATTTTTGAGTTTCAATTGTTAATGCGATATTTTTGACATTTAGTTACTTGACCTTTGGATTTGATTTGGAATAGTTTGGGTTTTGAGATTTTCTAGTTTTTCCATAATTTTATCGTTTACAAATTTAACTTCATCGTCATTGAGGCGGTAGTCGTGGCCGATGGCGGGGAGAGATAGGAATAGTTTAGGTTGGTTGGCGTAGAGTTTTTTTACTTCGGCTGGTAGGACTATTTCGTCCAATTCGCCAGCGATTATAAATATAGGAACTTTGATTTTTTTAATATCGCCAAGGGCATCATATTGGTCACGGTCTAAGACACGACTAAAAGGGACTTTAAATTCAATAGTTTGTTTTCGACTAAAGGGTAAATCTCTGGTGCCTATATAGCCATTCTTTTTCCAATTAGTGCGTCTTTCTCCTATGGTCGGACCGGAAGAGGGCATAATGGCTAGAACTTGAGAAATCCTAAGATCTTTGGCAGTAAAAAGAATCGTTAGTTGGGCACCTTGGCTGTGTCCACCTAATAATATTTGTTGATAATTTTTTTCTTTAAGCATAAAATCTAAGACGTTCTTTATGTCCTTAAGATATTGAGTGATCGTGTAATCAGCAATTTCTCCTGCGCTTTCCCAAGTTCCAGTTGGATTAAATCTGACTACGGTGTAGGCTTGTTTGTTTAATCTCTTAGCTAAGTCCAAAAGACCACTATAATCTTTAGAATCCAAAAAGCCTGGGCAAAGAATCGCCAATTTGTCACCTTCGGCTTTGTGAATGGTGGCTTCTAAATTTCCTTTATTAGAAGGAATCTTGATATTTTTCATAGATTTTTCTTAATTACGTAATCAATTACGTAATCTGGTAAATAATGTCAATTAAGGTTATTGAAAATTTGGTAGTTGGTTGTTGAATGGATATTGAAGATTGGATATTGAATATTTTATAGCACGTCTTTCCAAAACAATCTCTTTGTTTTACTAGAAGCGTCACTAGAAGCTTCTTTGGCTGGTGCTGGTTGGGGAATGTTAGTGGAATCAATTTTTAGTTTGAAAACGATGATTTGTCCGAATTGTTTTCCTATGTTTTTTTGGGTGTTATTTTTAACGCTTTTAGTAATTGAGTTATAGCCACCTTTGACGGTGTTGATTGCAAAAACTGTTTCTTGCTGATAAAGTTCTTTTTCTTTGGCGACAAAATCCCAGTCAACGTCCGGTTTTTCTTGTTCTAGTAAATATTTTAGGGGTTGTTTGTATTCAGCCTTAGTCCAAAGTAAAACGTGATTGCTTTCTGAATTTTCAATAATATAGGAAACCGCTCTTTGAAATTGACCAAGCGTGATCCCGTCGTCTTTTTGAAGAATCAAAGTTCGTTCAGTGGGAATCGCTTCGGTTTGAGAAAGTTTCATTTCAGTAAACCATTGTTTGATTCCGTATAGGTTTAAAATTAAAATAGTGGAAACAATTAAGATGGTTAGAATTAAAGCTTTTTTAGGAAATTTTTTATTTAACCAAACTAGAAATAAACCAATAATTAGAAAAGGCATTGGGAAAACCGGAACAAAATAGCGTGGACGTAAACCGTAGGAAGTGGTAATAGTTAATAAAAAGAAAAATGAAATCCAAATCGGAATCAGAAAGAGAAAATTTTTCTTAGCTTGATTTTTTTCTTTTCGATAAAAATAGATTGGTAAAAAAATTCCAATAAACATGGAAATTAAACCAAAAGTGATTGGAATCGGATCGGATTTGTTGCCAGAACGATGTTCAAATGAAGTGGTAATTAGAAAATAGGCTTTGGCTTGCTCTCGAAAATTGCGAGTTAATTTTTGACCGAAAGTTTTATCCTCTCGAGCTTTTTCGCTAAAAGCGCCTATAAAATTTTTAGAATTACTAAAATCAGTTTTTAATTCGCTTACAATCATCGGGGTGTAGGTAATGATAATTACCAAGAAGGCTATACTAAAAGAGAGTAGGATGTTTTTAGCAAAAACTTTTTTAATATTTTTAAGCAGTTTTTTGGTTTGCAATTGATAAACTTTTCTTGTTTGAGCAAGGTTCGAGGAAAAACCGAGCAACGAACGAAGTTTACTGAATTGGTAAACGGAGTAAGTCGCGGAGGTTTTGACAAAGAAACTTGCCAAATAAGAGAAGTTTAAGTGATAGAGAAAAAAGATTCCACAGATTCCGACAAGCGCAAAAAAAGCGTAGAAATGAAACTGAGAAGCCATTGAAAAACCAAAGGCCCAAAGGGCTAACCATTTTATTTGGTTTTTTAATTTTTTGCTTTGAGCAAATCTGAGCATTCCATAGAAAGTCAAAAGCATTAAAAAAGGAACGGAATTAGGATTCCAAGCAAAGCGAGAATACTGAACCACCAGGAATGAAAAGCTGTAAAGTCCAGTGATAATTAAAGAACTTTTAGTAGAAAAAAAAAGTCGGCAAAAAATAAATAATAGGGGAATAGTTAAAATCGACATTATTAAATCAAAATAAGCAAAAGCCGCCGGATCAGTAGAATTTAAAATTCTCGCTGGCAAGTATTGGAAATAATAATAAGCCGGACCCAGATGCAAATAATCCTGACCAACCTTAGTAGCCCGTGGACCAAGTAACGGTAATTCTCCTGGACCATTGTCAACCGCTTGAGCCAACAAGGCACAATCCCTCCCTTGATCCCACTTAAAAAACAACCAATCATGATGATTCCAAGTTCTCAAAAATATCGCCCCCAGCATCATCACCGCAAACATCCCCCAGAAGAGTTTATTTTTCTTCATTTTTAATAATTTATTCTTAATATAAAAATCATAACACACAGCGAATTTATTTCGAATATCTTTTCATCTTTTCAAGTTTAATCGAAGAAATACTATCAAGAAAAACAGATACTTTTTTAGTGTCATTACCATTTTCAATTTTTGAAAGCTTGAATGTTATATTTACTTCATTTTTGTTATAAGAATTTGATATTCTTATCAATAAAGAATCGCACCATTCGTCTTGATGATAATTAAAATCGGAAGAAATTTTGTAAACTAGTCTTTTGTTTATAAAAATCTCCAAAAGACTTTCCGCTTGACTTTCTGGAAATTTATATTTAAATTTTAATAGCTCTGTTTCTTCCGGTATTTTAATTTTAGTATTAACGATAGACTTATAGAGGTTGGTATCCTGAAAACGAGAGTTAGCTTCTAATTCAATAGCCTTCTCCTTTTTATTCCAAAGAATTTTCCCAGAAACTTTTTTAGGTTTTGTTAAGCTTGATAAATTTAATTTATTTTTTTGAATTAAAATTGTTTCATAAAATATTGGATCTTCAAGCTCATTAGTAATTTTTTGAGTAATAATTTTCTTTCCTCCACTGTATTTAGAGTTTTTATCATAAGCATTATATGTTTGAGGGCATGAAATTTTTATATTACCTTTATAGTCGCAGATATCAGACTTATTATTAATTTTAAATGTTTTAGGATCTGCATTTTTAATTATTGCTCCGCTTGAATTATAAACATAATTTTTATCTTTAGCGTAAGCAGGACTTAATATTTCAAATGTTTTAGAATCAGCTTTTTGAGTAAAATTAGAATATTCGGTTGAAACATTTTCCCATGGATCCTTAAGACAATAAACATAGTTTTTGTCTTTTGCATATTTTCCGTAGGACAATAATTTGAAAGTCAGCGGGTCTGCTCCTTTAAAAATTCTTGTTTCAAAATAAACATTATTTTTATCTTTTGAATATTCACCATCTTCTTGATTGATTACTTCAAATGTCTCGTTGTCAATTTTAAAGTTAATATATTCATCCTTGCTTCTTTTTTTGCCTAAATAATAAGTTTGAAAATAGGCGTTGTTTTTGTCTTTGGCTTGAAAAATACTTAAAACTTTGAAAGTTGAAGCATCGGCTTGATCAATTTTAACGCAAAATCCAGGATCTTTTTGAGTTATTCGATAAATCTCACCGTTTTTTTGACCAAAATTAGAATAAAATTCAGTAGCAACACTTTGAAAAATGGAATCTTGATAAAAAGGATTTTTAAAAATTTCTACACCCTTACAGCTTTTTTTGCTGATTTCGAACTTATGATCATTGGAAGATAGAGGAGGAAAATTGATAAATGTAATAAAATAATTACTCCGCCAATTGTTAAAAATATTTTCTTCATTTATTTTTTTAATAAATAATATTACTTATTTTCTAGAATTTAACGCAACAACGTCATTAATTAATTTATTAAACACTTCGTATGGTTTTTCAAATCGTGATGATTCCAAGTCCTCAAAAATATCGCCCCCAACATCATTACCGCAAACATCCCCCAAAAGAGTCTATTTTTTTTCATTAGTATTAAATAAAAAATTAGAATTGGGTAGGAGTTGGGCGTCTCCTACTAAAATTGATTAATAGATTGCATCAAAATTGAAATACCATTTGCTTGGATGGCCTCTCGAATTACAAGATTTTTTTACAATTCCTTTTTTAAGAATTTTGAGAAACATTAATGCTTTTTTGTCATCTGACTTTATTGAAGTCTTGTGTTTTTTGCTAAAGAATCGTTGTTCTAAATCACCCATAATGACCTCCTTTTTTAGCCCAATTCTAATTTTTTATTATTATTTAATATACAAATCATAGCACGGAGCGAATTTATTTCGAATATCTTTTTATTATGCAAGCTTAATTTGATTAATTGAAAATTAATTCATTGAAAATTTAGAAATTGATTATTGAATGAATGTTGAAGATTGGATATTGAATATTTAAAGTCATTCTTCTCGAAATTTGTATTGGATCGCCTCGGCCAGATGATTAACGTTAATATCTTCACTTCCTTCCAAATCAGCAATAGTTCGAGAAACTTTCAAAAGCTTGAAGTAAGTTCTGGGGGAGAAATGCATTTTATTAATAGCTAGTCGCAACAGTTCTTTTAAAGTTTATTTTTTAGAAATTTTAACTTAAAATAATTTGTTAAATATGATAGATGCAAATAAATCAAAGTAAAACCAAACATATAATAGATTATTTTTGAATTCAAAATTGAATAGTCTATTCTAGCTTGTATAAAATTAAAGATTACGTAGGTGAGGCATATCAGTAGACAAATCGGAAAGTAAACAAGTGCTGGTTCGTTACTTTTCGTTTTTTCTGGTGTGCTGAGATCAAATTGATTTTTAAAAAATTTAAGTACATTATAATCAAAAAAATGATAAATTATTTTTACAATAAGAATGAGCTCTATACTTATGATGAATACAAAAAATAATACTTTAGATAAAAATTCTGGCAACTTAGTGGAGTATTGATAAAAAAGACTAGAAAACGATGAACTTGGGAAAATCAAGTTTAAAATGAAAAGCAGAATATAACTAAAACTTCCAAGTAACATTAATTTTTCAATGTTCTTTATTTCAAATAGATTTTTTTCTGAACGTTTTTTTGTAAGTATTCTGAGGCCTAAAATTATAATATAACCTATAAAAATTGCTTGAGCTAAACCTGCAACAACAAAGATATTTGCAAACTTTTCTTTGTTATTATTTGCCGAGAATAAGAGAACAATAGATAGGATAAAAATTGAAAGGGAAAAAGTGCCATTAAGATATATAATAAATTTTAGTAATGAATTATACAGAAAG
>CAZXUS010000018.1:0-20890 GCA_964643985.1 uncultured Bdellovibrionales bacterium
CAATTTATCCTTTATATAAAGCAATTCGGTTCTAATAGAGTCTATCAAGCGGAGCATGAATGTTCGAACTGTCGTGGTTTATTAAAGAAAAAAAGGAACGCTCCGGAGTCGGTTGATCGCGGAGTAAGCCAGCAATTTTCCGCGGGCGGGTTTTTTATTGTTAGCTAAAAAACTTGACAATTCAGAAAAATTAATTAAACTAAAAATAAAGTTATACCTAGGGGGGAGGTATTGCAATTTAATAATTATCAAAAACAATAAAATGACCATCGAAGATAAAAAAATAATAATCGCTCTCAAAAAAGCCTCTACTCATTCATTGAAAGTAGCGAAAATGGTTAAAGAAGGGGCCTACTGTGTCGATGTCATGCAACAAAATTTGGCTTCAATCGGACTTTTAAAATCGGCCAATAGTCAATTAATGAAGCGTCATTTACATAGTTGTTTTGCCACTGCCATGAGAGGCACCAATGAAAAAAGAAAAAAAGAAATGATTGGAGAGCTTTTGCAAATTGAAAAGTTAGCTCAATAAAAATTTTAAATTTAAATAAAAATAATGAGAAAAATAAAAATTTATATAAGAGGAATGCATTGTTCGAGTTGCGAAAAATTGCTTGAAACCGAATTTTCTCGAATAAAAAATATTAGAAAAGTCTCAATTGCTTATAGAAAAGGCGAAGCAGAGATTGAGTATCAAAATCAAAAACCGGATTTTCGAGTTTTGCAAAAAATTGCTGAAAAGTTTAGTTATCAAGTTTTTGAAAATCTACCAAAAAAAAATGAAATTAATTTAAAAACAAAAACTACTTGGAACCAGTGGGTATTTTCAGGAATAATTTTGGTTGGAATTCTGGGTTCATTTCAAATTTTTCAAAACTTGGGGATTGTTGACAAAATTGATATTGGAAACGGACGAGTAAATTATGGGTTTTCATTTTTGATGGGGTTGGTGGCTTCAGTTTCTTCTTGTTTGGTGGTGGTGGGATCAGTGATAATTGCTTTTGGAGAGAAACACCAAAGCAAGGGAACAAGTTTTTTTGCGACTGCTGTCAAACCTAATCTAGTTTTTCACCTTGGAAGACTTGCCACTTTTTTTGTTCTTGGCGGATTGTTGGGTTTGATTGGCGGAGAAATTAGTGTTAGCGGAAACTCAATGGCCATCTTGACTATTTTTGTTTCAATTGTAATGATTTTGTTGGGACTCAATGTCCTTGGATTTTTACCCGCTGTTGGCACTTTTGGAATCAAGATGCCTAAATATCTTACTAAACACTGGAAATCTTTGGGAGATTCTGAACATAAATTGGCTCCTTTTTTGTTGGGAGGATTGAGCTTTTTTCTTCCTTGCGGATTTACGCAGAGCATGCAACTCTATGCACTTTCTTCAGGGGATTTTCTTTCTGGTGGTTTGAATTTATTTTTCTTTGCCCTGGGAACGATCCCAGCTCTCTTCCTTCTAGGAGTTACTGCTTCCTGGATAAGTAATAAAAAAATGATTATTTTTCAAAAAGTAGCTGGATTTTTAATTGTTATTTTTGCTGTTTATACTTTTAATTCTGGACGATCACTTTTGGGAGTTGATACGGCAGTTTTAAAAACTGAAAATCAAACAAAAATCGCAACAAATAAAAAAAGCAATGAATCTAAAAAGACCAAGGATAGTTTTCGGAAAGGGATTGTGGTCAGGATGAAGGTAACTAGTCAGGGTTTTAAGCCAAATGTTTTGAAGATTAAACAAGGGGTTCCAGTCAGATGGATAATAACGGGGGAGCAAGTCTCTGGCTGCACTAATAAAATTATTATTCCAAAATTAAACCAGTCAATTAATATTCAAAAGGGAGAAAATATTTTGGAATTTACACCAACTGAAAAAGGGACGTTGCCTTTCAGCTGTTGGATGGGCATGGTGCGAGGAAAATTTATAGTGGAATAATTTAAATAAACAAATAAAATGATTAAAAAAATAATTTCAATTAAAATTTTAGGAATGACTTGTATTAGTTGTGCCTTGAATAATGAAAAGGCACTTGAAAAAGTGGAAGGAATTTCAAAAGCCAATGTTAACTTTGCTACCAAAAAAGCCACGATTGAGTTTGATGAAAATATTTTGAATGAAAAGGAAATAATGAAAGTGGTGATTGACAATGGTTATAAGGTGGCGTTTTTTGCCACAGAGGCTGAAGAATCGACTGAAAATCATAAATATAAACTTGAAGACGGAGCGGTTAAAAAAAGCAAGTGGATTTTTTTAGGAGCGGCGATTTTTAGTTTGCCGTTGCTTCTGGAAATGTTTGTGAAAATAAGAACAGGGATAATAATCGGAGGCTTGGATTTGATTTTATGGGGACAGATGATTTTGGCTGGAATTGTAGTTTTTTATTTTGGAGCTCGTTTCCATAGAATGATGTTTTTGCAAGCTAAAAAATGGCGAACTAACATGGATACTTTGATTTCCATGGGAACACTGGTGGCTTTTTTTTATAGTGTTTGGGCTCTTTTTAATGGAGAATCAGTTTATTTTGAAACTTCAGCTATCATCATTACCTTGATTATTTTAGGAAAATATTTCGAAGAAAAAAGCCTAGGGAGAGCTGGTTCTGCTATGAAAAAATTGGCAGAATTAGGAGTCAAGGAGTCTCATTTATTAATCAATGGCAAAGAAAGAGATATTTCTGTTGAAAAAATTAAAATTGGGGATATTCTTTTGGTGCGAGCTGGAGAAAAAATTCCTTTAGACGGGGAAGTGATTGGCGGACAATCTAGCGTCAATGAATCAATGTTAACTGGGGAATCTTTGCCCGTTGAGAAAAAAATAGGTTCGAAAGTTTTTGGGGCGACTTTGAATGAAGACGGAGTTTTGAAAATAAGAGTGGAGGAAATTGGAAAGGGAACAGTTTTGGCTCAGATAATCAAAACAGTCGAAGAAGCTCAAGGCTCAAAAGCCCCAATTCAAAAACTAGTAGATCAAGTGTCTGAAATTTTTGTTCCAATGGTTCTATTCATTTTTTTATTGACCTTACTGGGTTGGTTGCTCGCAACTCAAGATTTTTCTTTAGCCATTATTAACGCGGTAGCAGTTTTGGTGATTGCTTGTCCGTGTGCTTTAGGGTTGGCCACGCCAACGGCGATTATGGTGGGAACTGGAAAAGGAGCTCGAAATGGAATACTTTTTAAGACATCGGAAAGTTTTGAACGAGCTAAAAATATCTCAATGGTGATTTTTGATAAAACAGGAACACTTACCAAAGGAGCGCCTAAAGTAAAAAAAATCATTGTTAACCCGGAAGCTAATCTTAAAAAAGAACAAATTTTAAAAATTGCGGGTTCAATTGCAGCTAATTCTGATCACCCGCTTTCTCGAGCTGTCAGCGATTATATTAAAGAGAAAAGGATTCCTTTCCAAAAACTGAAAGAAGTCAAGGAAGAACGGGGAATGGGTGTTGTGGCCCGTTTTGTTGCTCATAAAACCGAAATAATGTTAGGAAATATCGCTCTCTTAAAAAAACATAAAATTAAAACTATTTGGGCGGAAAACAAGCTCGAAGAAAAAGATTTGGTTGAAGGAACAAGACTTTTTGTTGTTCGAAACAAGCTAGTCGTGGGAATGATTATTCTAGCTGACGAAGTTCGAGATGAATCAAAAAGAGTGATAGCTCAGTTGAAACAAATGAATCTTAAAGTGGCGATGATTTCAGGCGATGATCAAAAAACTGTTCAAGCAGTTGCTAAGCACTTGGGGATAGAAAATGCTTTGGGGGAAATTTTGCCCAGTAAAAAATCGCAAGAAATTAAAAATTTCCAAGAACAGGGTGAAAAAGTGGTTTTTGTGGGAGATGGAATCAATGATGCTCCAAGTCTAGTTCAAGCTGATCTGGGGATTGCAATGGGAGGCGCTTCTGATATTGCTAAAGAAGCTGGACAAATTATTTTAATGCAAAATAATTTAGAGAAAGTAGTTGAAGCCATTAAGCTTTCCCAGACAACTTTTAATACCATTAAACAAAATTTATTTTGGGCTTTTTTCTATAATTCCGTGGCTATTCCTTTGGCGATAGCAGGCTTATTGAATCCTATGATGGCTGCCGGAGCGATGGCCTCTAGTTCTTTTTCAGTAGTAATGAATAGTCTTAGAATCTATCGGAAATAATATAACAAAATTTATAAAAAGCAAATAAAAACGAACATTCAGCGCAGTTTTTTATCACTTGCGAACATTGGGACGTCCTTTGAGTGAAACTCCTGCCTCGCCGAGGAGAGTCTTATCCGACGATAACAGAGAATCAAAAACAGCGCTCTCAAGGGACACTGTTTCTGATTCTCCGGTGGATGTGGTCGGAAATTTAAGTATTTCTGGGAGAGAATTATTGATAGTTAACTTAGAAAAAATTTAATAAGAAGGTAGATATAATAGAAACCGACTATCATAAATACCGAAGCAACAAGATATCTCATTATTTTTTCGACCCGTTGAACTATTTGAAAAGCCTGACTGACTTTATGCATTGAAAAAGCAATGAGAAAAGAGAATACAATCGCTGGGAGTCCTGTGCCTAGGGCAAACAAGGGTGGCAACAAAAGACTTTCTGTTGAATTTAACACTAATGGTATTAGTACGGCAAAAAATAAAACTCCGCTGTAAGGACAAAAAGCTAGTGCAAACATTATCCCTAATAAGAATGAGCCAGCATACCCCTTGCTGGATAACCATTCTTTCAGTTTTTCTATTTTTTCACTTTTTGTGCCAATGTTTATTCTAATAACACCAAACATTATCAGACTGATAATAATAAGCATGGGGCCAAGTATTTTATCTCCCCAGCCTTCAAAAATACTAGAAATTGAAAAGCTAGAAATACCAAAAAAGATTAACATTGCTAATATAGTATAACTAACGCCTCTCCCTAAGGTATAAAAAACTCCGTTAAATAGGATATTTTTAACGGTTTTTATTTCTCTTGAAATATAAGCAATTGCCGTAATGTTTGTAGCTAAAGGGCAAGGACTAACAGACGTTAAAATTCCCAATAAAAAAGCAGTTAACAGTGGTATATTATAACTATCGATTAAAGCATTAATAAAATCCATAACATTATATATTTATTTTATTTTCTAAATATTTTTTGAAACCTTCTTCGTCGCTGAGCAAACGCCAAACATTAGCGTCCTGTTCTATATTATCATCGTCATCAATAATTATATTAATAAACAGAGAAGAACCGGAAGCTTGAAATTTTCTGGCTATTTCTTTGCTTTCAGAAAGATCAATATTTATTTCTCTGAAATCAATTAGACCTGTCTCAATTTGTTTGGCATATTTTTGTTCCAGGGTTTCTTTTGTGTATCGACTAATAGTTTTGCAGGAAACACACCTAGCAGTACGGTGAAAATAATATATTTCAAGTTTATCTGCAATGGTTACGGCGCTTGATGTCGGATAGTTATTTAGTGTTCGATTATTCGTGTTGCTAGACTTTTCTTTCTCATTCTTAATCTGTTCGCTCTTCCCACCTGGACTTTGTTGACTACAACCAGAAAGCATAAAAGCTAAAAAAAGTAATAAAAAAATATTTGATAGTTTTTTAAGCATGTACTTGTTTAAAAGGTAAAGAAATTAAAGAAATATCCAATAACCATAATCCCAGTCGATGTAACAACAATAAAAGCGGATAACAATTTCCAGTTCATAGCTTTTTTAAGAATCAAAAGACCAGGAATCGACAATGTTACAGTGGCAGTCATAAATGCAAGCGATGTACCAATCGGTATACCCTTGCCAGTCATAGCCTCAACCACGGGAATTACACTCACTGAATTAGCATACAGTGGCATTCCTAATATCACCGCCATAGGCACCGCCCACCAATCTTTAATCGATAAATATGCTTCAACAAAATCCCTTGGTACAAATCCGTGTATCAAGGCTCCCAATCCAACACCTAGTAAAACATAAGGGAATATGCTTTTTGTTATATGCATACCGTCTACCCACCAAATTTTCAATTGTTTTTTGAGAGGAACTATTTTACCCCCATTTTCTTCTAGGGCATCTTTCTGAGTTTTGAATTTAAGAAAATCTGGATTTACATTTTTATCCATTTTTAATCTTTGGATAGCTGCTCCTGCTAGCATCGCGATAATGATACCAATGCTGTTGTAAGCCAACGTCATTTTTAATCCAAAAATTGAGGGGAAAATAAAAAGTGAGGCCTCGTTAACTAATGGTGAAGCAATGAGAAATGCAAAGGTTACGCCCAGGGGAATTCCAGCTCCAACAAAACCGATAAACAAAGGAATGGAGGAACAAGAGCAAAAAGGAGTTATCACCCCGAGCAAGGCTGCTAAGAAGTAATCAAATCCATACCAGTTACGACTCGTCAAAATGTTTCTGATTTTTTTTACTGGTAAATAATAACGGGTAATAGCCATTACAAAATTTATGACTATCAAAAGCAAACCGATTTTTATTATATCGTAAATAAAAAAGTTGATTGCATCTCCCCAGTATTGATTTGTAATGCGAAGCCAATCGTAAGTTACGATATCAGCAAGAATTTGAATGGGTCTAAAAATATCCATATTTTTTAACATTTACCATTACAAGCACGATTGCTTGTAACGCTTTTTTCTTTTTTATTATTATTTTCTAAAGCCTTTTTTATATCTTCCTCAGTTTTACCGCCTCCGGTTAAAACTGGTTTTCCATCAATGGCTAAAATCGGGCTGGTCATAACCTCCATTTCAATCAGCTTAGCTACGTCAGTTATATATTCCACTTTTACATCGATTTTTAAATCTTGCACTACTTTTTTTGTAGTCTCTAGTAGCTGTTTGCAAGTTGGACAACCCGAGCCTAAAATTTGAATTTTCATAAGTTGATACTAATTTCAACTAGCTATTATTCACTAAGCTTTGAAAATTTTGACTGCAATTTTGAAAAAAGTATTCAACGTATCTATGGATGCAATTTCATATTTTTTTCTTCATTTCGTCTAAAATTTTCTGCAACTTATAATCAATAGTTAGTCGGAATCATTATTAGTCTTTAAGTATTTGATTAAATAATGCTTTGTATTGTTTTAAGATTCTTTTGTTTAGTCTGTAGATTATAAATGTTCCTTCTTTTCTTTTCTCTAGCAGGGATAACTTTTCCAGTCTAGCTAGATGATGAGACACTAAATTTTGGGGCAATTTAAGTGCTTTAAAAATTTCACAAACACAAAGTTCCTTTTTAGTTAATAGGCATAAAATTCTCAGACGGTTAGTGTCTGAAATTATCCCTAGAAACTCTTTTAGCCTGAGAATCTCATCCATCTTATTTGAATTTCCCTCGCAACAATTGTTAACCATAAAGTTAGTATATCAATTTATATTGATATAGTAAACTTTGCTATTATTTTTGTCAACAACTGTGGCATTGCAGTGTCAAATTTACACTTTTAAAACTTTTACTCCCAGGGTCGTCTGCTTGCCGGCAGGCAGGTGAGCAATTTGCTTTCGGCAGGTTGAGATTTAATATTTAGGAATGAATAGATAATTTGTAAGTTGTAAATAGTTCTAGAAAAAAGAGGGGCTCTCACCTCTCTTTCTTTGTTAAAATTAAAGTGAAAACTTTTTTGGTTTGGTTCGTTATACTAAATGTTAGAGGGGTAGTAAAATTTCAGTCTTTTGATATGTAATAAAAAATAGGATGTGTTAGAATAAATTGACAAAATGGTCTGAATTAGTTTCGGGGATTTAGATAATAATTGATTGATAAATGTGATGAAAAATAATTTGATGTATATTCAGATAGGAACGTTAAAGTTGGCCTGGAGAAGTTTAACCAAAAACAAGGCTCGTTCTTTATTGACTTCGTTGGGAGTGATTATCGGAGCGGCCACTATTGTTTTGGTTATTGAAATGGGAAGCGGTGCTAGCGCTCAAATTGAAGAGCAGTATTCAAATATGAGTGTAACTACTATTCTTATTAACGCTCCTTCGGCTGATGGTAAAAAATCGAAATTAGACGTTGAAGATGCAGATGAATTAAAAAAAAGTGAAAATATTTCTTTAGCAGTGCCTCAACTTACTGGAAAAGTTCAGGTGAGCGGAGGTGATAATTCTTATCAAGCTGGTATCTTAGGAAGTTTTCCAGAATTTGTTGAAATTGTTAATTTAGAAATGAATCAGGGACGATTTTTTAATCAAGAAGAAGAAGAGGATCATATCAAGGTAGCGGTTTTAGGGGCGACAGTAGTTGAAGAACTATATGGAGCTCAAGATGCAGAAGTTATTGGTGAAACGATTGTAATTGGGAAAAAACAGTTTGAAATAATTGGGATAGCGGAATATAAAGGGGGGTCGATTGGCCCGATTTCCGTGGATGATAGTATTGTTTTGCCTTATTCATCATCTTATCGTTATGTATTGGGTAAGAGTGGAAAGTTTAATCTTAACATACAAGCTACTAATGTTGATGTAATTAATTTGGCCATGGAAGATGCGGGGGTTATTTTAAGGGAGTCTCATGGATTAAAAGCTGGAATGGTGGATGATTTTCGTTTGCGTGATATGGGCGCTAATGTGCAGTCAGCCAAGGACAGTGCTAAAACGATGGCCTTGCTCTTAGGAAGTGTAGGATTTATTGTTCTTTTAGTAGGAGGAATTGGGATTATGAATGTGATGCATATTATTGTCAAAGAACGAACAAAGGAAATTGGAATAAGAAAAGCAATCGGAGCTCAAAAATCTCATATTATGTTGCAGTTTTTGCTAGAATCAATTATTTTAAGCGTGTTTGGAGCTGTGATAGGTTTAATAATGGCCACGGGAATTTTTTATATTTTAAAAGCTTATGGTCTGGATATTGTTTTTGTTTGGTGGAGCTATGGACTTTCAACGTTGTTTACTGTGAGTATAGGAGTATTTTTTGGGTATTATCCAGCTATGCAAGCTTCTCAATTAAAACCAATCGATACTTTGAGATATGAGTAATAGAAATTTAAATAATATTAATAAATCAATAATAAAATGATTATGAAAAAAACAATGACAACTTTACTTTTTTTGGGAATGGTATTTTTTCTTTCTGGATGTGGAAGCACTCAGCCGGAAGATGAATTAAAACAACTTTCAACCTTAACGGCTGAAGAAGAATTAGCAACTCCTAGTCGACCAGCCGAAGTTAATGGAATGATATCTTTAATAGATGGGAATAAATTAATTATTCAAAATGAGATAGGAAGGGAAATTTTATCCGAAGAAGAGCAAGCGAAACAATCAGCTGAAAAGAAGGCTATGACTCAAGAAGAACGACAAGCAGTCAGAGCTACTGAAAAAGAAGCAGTTGAGACTGAAAATTTAACTTTGGTGATTCCAGTAGGAACGCTTGTCTTAAAAGGACTTGGTGACGGAGAAGGAGGCCTTCAAAAAACCGAATTTAGTGAATTAAAAAAAGGTGTCTATATTTCAATCTGGAAAATCGGAGACGGTATTGAAATAATTAAAATAAAGGGGTCATAAGTAATTTATTTGGTAATAATTTTATTGTAAATATTATGATTAAAGAAAAAATTATAAATAATAAGAAAAAAGTTTTCATTGGATTGTTAGCTATTTTGCTAGTAGGTGGTTACTTTGGTTTTTTTGGGCAAGACGAGACAAAAGAACTAGAATATGAAACAGAAAAAGTGACTAAAGGAGCTATTCAATCGGCTATTTCAGTTGATGGAAAAATAGTTTTTGATACTTGGAATTTGGAATTTCTTAATTCAGGGACGGTCGAGAGTATAGATGTTTCTCTTGGTGATTTGGTTGAGAAGGAGCAAGTTTTAGCTAGGTCTGATTCAAGCACTGAGGATAATAAAGTAGCTCAGTCAAGAGCTGACCTCAACTCTAGTTTTTTGGATGCTGAACGACTTTCCGAGGAAGGGGTTGATTACGAAATTAAAAAGAAGGCTTATGAAGCAGCACAAGAAAAAGAAGAAAATGAAGATGATTTATATGACAAAAATGTAGAACTTTATGGGGAGAATTCAACTCAGGCCTTAGCTCAAAAAATTAAAAAAGAGTCCGCTGAAGCCGATGTAAAAGATGCTAAAAAACAAATGGAACAAGTAGAAGCAAATTATCAAGATGCTCAGTATCAACTTAGTAAAAGTCAAGCCAGTTACGCCTCTTCTCAGGAAGCTTATGATAATTATCAAATTAGTTCTCCAATCGGAGGAGTGGTAGTGGCACAAATTAATGGAACTATTGGGAGTGTGGTCGGTGGTGACAAGACTACCGCCTCAGAGCCATTTATAGTATTGGTTGATCCAAAAAGTTTTTGGTTTGAGACTTATGTTGAAGACGTGGAAGCTTTGAAAATAGAATCGGGAATGAAGTCCTATATAGAACTGGAGGCTTATCCGGATGAAGAATTTGAAGGTGAAGTAGTTTTTGTATCTCCGGTAGCCGAAGTGGATGCTAATGATTTGGCAAATTATAAGGTGATAGTTTCTGTCTCTGATACTGATTTGAAATTTCTTAGTGATATGGCGGGATCAGCTGACCTTGTTTCTAATGAAGTTCGAGGTGTGTTAATGGTTTCTAACTCGGCCGTTAAAAATGTAGATGGTCGACAAACAGTTATTGTTAAAAATGGAGAAAACTTTGAAGAACGAGAGGTGAAAACTGGATTTACGAATGGTAAACAAGTAGAAGTGAAGTTGGGACTAGAAGTTGGTGAGATGGTAGTAATTGTAAAATAATTATGAAAAATATTATTTCTCTTAAAAAAGTTCACAAAGGCTACCAACTGGGAAAAAGTTTTGTACCGGTTATCAAAGGGGTCGATGTTGAAATTAAAAACGGAGAGTTTGTTGTGTTGATGGGGCCTTCAGGTTCAGGCAAAACAACTCTGATGAATGTTGTGGGATGTTTGGATGTTCCAGAGCAAGGGGATTATTTTCTTGATAATAATAATGTGGCTAAAATTGACGAAGACGAATTGGCCTCAATAAGAAACAAATATTTAGGCTTTGTTTTTCAAAGTTTTAATTTGATTGCAGACCTGACTGTTTTGGAAAATGTCTCATTGCCGAGTTTTTATGCTGGTTATGAAAATATTAAAAAAGCCAAAGAAGTTTTGACGAAAATTGGACTAGGAGAAAGGTTGGACTATCTTCCGAATGAATTATCTGGAGGGCAAAAACAACGTGTGGCTATTGCACGAGCTTTAATAAATGATCCGGAAATTATTTTAGCCGATGAACCAACCGGAAATTTAGATAGCAAATCAGGGAAAGAGGTAATGGAGATATTTAAAGAACTAAACGAAGAAGGCAAAACAATTATCCTAGTTACTCACGATGATTACACGGCTAGTTTTGCTTCGCGAAAAATTAATTTAAAGGATGGATTAATAATTTAAAAAAATAGAGACTTGAGAATTAATTTTTTGACAAAGTTGTTATTTAAAACCGAAAATATTAAGCGGTTTTTTTATTTTAAAAATTGAGTTTGTTGAAATACTTTCTTGATTGGATTCACTCGTCCGCGTAGTTTATTTCGCATTTTCTTGCGGGGCTACCGAGTATAAACTTCGGATCCGACGGAAATAATATGAACAAAATATTGGTTAAGTTCGAATTAAATTGTGTATAAAAAAACTGCCTCCTTACTGGACAGTCTGTTCGTCGGAGAGGAGCGATGTTCGAATCGCTGTGAGATAGATAAAAAAATAGGGAAGTGTAAATTTAATACTATAACATTAGTTTTTTTCTGTAATAATCCCATCTTTAAGCCAAATAGCGCGATCAACATATTTTTTGTCATCTGGTTCATGGGTTACCATAATAATCGTTTGACTATATTTATCGACTAATTCTCGCATTACTTCCAATACTGCAGCTGCGGCTTCTGAATCTAGGTTTGCCGTGGGTTCATCAGCAAAAAGAATTTTTGGCTTATTAACAATTGCTCGTGCAATTGATACGCGTTGTTGTTCGCCGCCAGAGAGCTCCGAGGGCAAATTATATTCTCGTCCTTCCAAGCCGACTCTTTTTATAATTTCTCTTACATCACCATCGTATTGTTTACGAGAAAAACCGAGTGCCATCATCGGTAGCGCGATATTTTCGTAAAGATTTAATTCAGGTATCAGAGCATAATCCTGAAAAACATACCCTAACACTTGCAATCTAAATTCAGACCTTTCTTTTTCTGTCAGTTCTGACACATCCACATTATTAATTTCTATGTATCCAGACGTTGGGTTGTCCAATAAGGCTAGTTGATGTAAAAAGGTTGACTTACCAGAACCACTGCGTCCCATAAGTGCCACAAATTCGCCTTTTTCAAGTTCCATATTTATTCCTCGCAATGCATATACCGGGCTTGAACTATTTTTCTTGTATGTTTTAACAAGATTTTTGGTTTTTAAAACGTAATCTTTCATTTTTTTCTTTTAACGCATTAAAGTTAAAATCTTTTTGCGAACCTCTCTCGTGGATGGTAAGAAAGATCCTATTAGTCCAGCTAAGACGAATAACAATATACTCATTTGCAAGGCCTTCATTTTAATTACTGGAATCATCCAACCCATCGGAAAATCAATCGGGTGGCTTATAAATAGATTAATTACACCAAAGCGCATAATAACATATCCGAGTGTCATGCCCACTATAGTATAAAACATGCCTCGAAAAACATACGAATACATAATAGTACTTTCTGGAATTCCGATTGCCTTAAGAATACCAATTTGTTTTCTTCTATTTACGATATCCACAAAAATAATAATGAAAATCACCAATCCTGCGACAAAGGATCCAATCACTCTCAATATTGAGCCAATTTTTTCAAAAGACTCATTAATGGTACGCCCAAAAGCAAGTTTATCATTCCAGTCTGCAATTTCATATTCTTCGAAACCAAGAGCCTGAATATCTTCAAGTGCTTTTGCTGATAAATTTTTATCTGTTAGACGTATGATAATCTCGCTAGCTTCATTCGTTGTTGAAAAGACAGAATTAAAGTCATTTTGAGTTATAAACATCTTTGAATCTGTCTCGAAGTTTTTTGTTCTATAAATACCAATAATTTCATATTTCTTACTAATACCGTTTTCGTATTCTGCTACAATATTATCTCCAATATGCACCCCTCCAAGATTCTCTGCAAAGACAGAGCTTCCTTGTCCGCCAGCAGCGTCCGCCCCGATCATTACTTTCGATTGGTCATTCTTTTCTAAATAGCGTCCTTCAATAATATTGGATCTTATATCCATAGCTTCGTTATCTCGCTCTGGGTCAATTCCAATCACGCCAGCTCGAAACAAAGAAACATCCCTCCCGTCGTTATTTTTGTCATTCATCAAAACAGCACCCGTAGTAACTCGTTTCGTAATAGCCTTAATATAATAAAGATCTTTTATTTTATCAATAATTTGATTTGTATCTTTAATATAAAGGTCTCCAATTTTTGGTTCAATGATAACCTCACCGTATTGATAATCAATTTTCCCTCTATCTAATGTTGCGGTGATACCAGCAAAAATTCCATCTATAAAAAGTAAATTAAGAAAAACAACCAACATAATTAAAATTGTCAAAATTAGCGAGCCTTTGTCGCCGCGTATAATCGTTTTTATCGCTAAAAATAATGATAGGTTCATATTTTACAATCCATTATTTGTTCATATCAATAAATTGGACGACGTTCTGTCCCTCGGAAAGACCGCTGAGTATTTCTATGTTTTTATCGCCAATTAGTCCTGTCTCAAAATATTGCTTTGTAGGAGTCTCTTCGTTTTCATTGGGAGAATTTAATATGTAAGCAAAATATCCTCTTTCATCTTTCATCGCGAAAACACGTGGTATGGAGATGGCCTCGTTTCTATTTTCGTATTCGATGTCGATCTCTGCATTCATCCCATTCAAAATCATAATATTATCAGTATTATCTATAGCGATAATTGCTTTATAATAAGTGTTATTTTGTAAATTAATATTTCCCATTTCTATTGCCCTAACTCTTCCTTTTATTGTTTTTTCTGGATATGCATCAAATATAGTATGAGTAATATTTCCCACTTGAATTTTGGAAATATCTACTTCTGGTATCAGCGCTTCAATCCGTAGAGATTTTGGATCAATAATACGTATAAGTATGCCAGAGGCAACTTCTCCAATATTTGCATTTTGTTCAATTACAACACCGTCAATTGTTGAAGAGATGGATGTTTTTTTTGCCTGGGCATAAACTTCATTCAGCGTTTGTCGTGCTTGTTCCGATGCTTTTTTGAGACTTAATATTTCCTTGCTGTTAAAATTGCTCGATTTTGAACGGCCCTGTTGTTCTGCTAGTTCTGCTCGTTCTACTGCTAGTTGAGCGTTTTTTATTTGTGCCTCAATAGAATCTTTATCGAGACGCAAAATCTCCTGATTTTTCATGACAGAATCGTTTGTTTTTACACCGACCCATTCGATAATAGCCGGGATCTCGGTAGAAATATCAGTATATATTTCTGGTTGCAGAGTAGCGTTAACATTAATTGTTTTTTGAATATTTCTTAGCGCAATAAAATCGCTCTCGTATTCCTGCTTTGGCGTAAGTGTTTGCCATAAAAAGAAAGCAATCGCAATAAGGATCGTTATAGTCACAATTGCAATGAGTAAAAGTTTTTTTTTCATATAATTATTGAGTAGCTAATTTTAATTAATCATCCATAACTTTGCACTAGACATTTTATTGAAATTACATTACTATGCAAAATAGAGAAGATTAGTAAGCATCTTCACCGTTAATCATCTTGATTGTAAAGTAATTATAAAAATTATGCAAGCGTTTTCTGTTTCTAAACATTCACAACGAAAAAGTCTAGCTAATCTCAGCGTGTTAATTCGAAAAGAATCTCGTGCGGCGACTCTTTTTGTTCATACCGTTTCTGAAATTATGAATATGCAAATTTCTGATATTAGGTGTTTGGATTTTTTAATAGAGACTCGATTTGCGACAGCTGGCGAGCTCTCTAAGGTTGCAGGTCTTACCACTGGAGCTACGACTGCAATGATTGATCGTCTGGAAAAAGCTAAATTTGTAAAACGTGAAGCAGATTCTACTGATAGACGTAAAATAATAGTTACTTTTACTGGTAATAAATCTCATCATTTTAATATTACAAATAATTTTTTCTCAAAGAGTGTCCCAAAGCTTTTATCAACATATACCATTGAAGAGCGTAAACTTATTGCTGATTGGAACGAAAAAATGACTATATTATTTCAAGATGAAATCAAGCGATTGCGTAATGTGAAATAATTAGATTAACTGATTCTTGCTATTTATAAATTTAAGTATAATTAAAAACGCGCATAAAAGCGTGTTTTTTTATTATCACCAAAAAATGCCTTTAACAAAGCATTTCAAAACGTTAGCTCCCCCTACCAGACAGCCTGTCTCGCGTTGCTTGTCGAGGCGGACCTGCCTCGCTGTAGCCCTGCCTACCGGCGGCAGCTTTAGCGGAGGAGGGATGTTCGAACCTGTTTTGAACTTATTTGAAATAATTATTTGCTGAAAATTCCATTTGTTCAATAAAAATTTTTTTTATATAATTTATATTATTTTGTTCGTAAAACAGAAGCATAGCTTTTTTATATTCTATGGCTTCGACATTTCTGTAGGAAAGCATTGGAGTTTCATTAGAGTGCAGAATGACATTGGCAATTATTCTAGAAGTTCTCTTATTTCCATCTTCAAAAGGTTGGATATAGGCAAGCATTATTAAAAATACAAAAGCCCTCACAAAAGGGTTATTAATTTTTTCCATGTTGCTTACAAGCGCCTTAATAGCACTTTCAATTTCATTATTCTTGGGTAAAGGTCGATAAATCGTTCCAGTGATTCCAACGGGATGATTTCTGAAATCTATTTTAATTCCGATATCTTCAACCAGCAGTTTATGAATTTCTTTAATTTTTGCAATATTATTTTTTTTAAGATAATCTGGTTTTAAACGGATATAATCCAAAGCTTTTTTATGATTTAAAATCATCTGGGCTTCGTTTTTATCTTTTCCTTTAGCAAAAGCAAAGTCTTTTATCAGAGCCTCTGTTTCTAGAAGGGTATAAGTGTTCCCTTCAATTTCTGATGATTTCCAGGATAAATCAATAATCAAGCGCTCCCACTCTTTTTTAAAAATAGTAGGACTTTCTTTTTTTAGTGGTCTAACGCTTTTGTTGTATCTATTCGAGCCTTTTTCGAGCCTTTTTGTTTCTTCTTCATTAAAGATATCTCTGTTGCTGCTTGGCATTGAAAAATATTTTTTAACATCAATTTCCTTTAAAATTTCATAAGCTTCAGATAAAGTATAAACTACAAAAGCACCAGCACCACCTTTGTTTAGAATTTTTTACTTACATAGAAAAGATAAATCTCTAGTGATTGTTTCTCTGGAATATTCGTCATTAAAAAAAACAACCAAATTCTTATTTTGAAAAGATTGATTTTCCTTCGCGAATTCTATTATTTGTAGTTGTCTATTATTCATAATATAAATATATCATAATTGCGTCATTTTTTTTAAAAACCTCACTAAAAAGCTTGTTTTGTAGTATTCCATTGCGTCATTATTTATTCAATCTTGCGATTTTTTTCTCATAACTATAAAAACATAATTAAAAATCAAGATTTATAAAAATAGTACAGCACGAGGGCATGTCATTCTGTGGCCTTGGCGAAAGACAGTTCCCGGGGTCGCCTGCCTGCCGGCAGGCAGGGATTCACCCGTCCGCTTCGCTACCGAGTATAAACTTCAAATCCGACGGGAGGCAAGAAAGCAAAAATCACCCTCTGAAGAGGGCGATCTTTACTTTTGCTCCGCTTGATAGACTCTATTAGAACCGAATTGCTTAAAATAAGGGGTAAATTGTACTTGCCAAAATTTGCTTGATTACCCCCTAGTACTACTCACTATTTATTTATATAAAAAAATACCACCTTCTGGGTTAGGGAAGTTGCTTTTTTCTGAAAATGCCCAAAGAAAAGCGTTAGCCATAATTCTTCCATTTTTCTCTCCGGTAAAACGATGATTGCAATTAGGGATTATCTCCAATTCTTTCCTAGAAGTCTTTTTACAAAGATTGTAATAAGTTTTAGCTGAATTAAAAGTTTCTATTTCATCATCTTCGCCAGCAGTCAGATAAAGTTCGCCTTCATAATGTTCTAAGCCTTTCGCTATATTTTCTAATCCAACACTCTCGGCGGGAGCAATAAATAAAGCTTTTTTAATTTTTGGAAATTCTCCTAAAACTGTTGCGATAGCTCCTGCTCCAGCAGAAACTCCAGCTAAATAAAAATCAATCTCATCATGTCCAGTTATTTTTTTTGAATTATCATCTATATATTGGATAATTTGAGCTATTTTATCAATCATCAAATCGCTATAAGTTGAATTGCCTGAAAAACAATATTTGTTATCCAGTTGAATGACTGTGGCGATATTTTTTGATTTGATCAATTGAGCCAATCTTCTGTATTTTTTGTTATAACCATCAATGCTTCCGTCTGCTCCTGGATATATAATTAAAACAGCCTTGCTATCGGCTTTATGAATTTGGAGAGTGATTTCTAAGTCTTCTAATGCATCGAAGATGATATTTTCAATAATAAAATCATTTTCACTAAAATCATTCATAGAGTTTTTTATATGTTTGGGTTTGATCCAAATTTTCTTTTTGCTTTTTCTGTTGCATACCAACCTTTTAAGATCCATTTTGGTGAATTATCTTTATCTTTTTTGACAACACCAGTCTCTTTTAGCATATCCATTAATCTTGAGGCTCTTTGAAAACCGATTTTTAGCTTTTGTTGCAACATCGCAGTAGATTTAAATTTTTCTAAAACTATTAATCTTCGTGCTTCTAAAAAAAGATAGTCAGAATAAATATTTTCGTATTTTTCATTGATTTTCCATTTGCCACCTCTTTTTTCTTTTCTAGAAAGAGCTAAACCAGCTTTTACCAGTCTATTCATTAATCTGATTGCCTTGCTTTCTCCAATATGAACTTCCTCCCTAACCTCACTAATATTAACAGCTTCTTTTTTGATCAGAAAATTCTTAAGATATTCAGTTAATTCTTCATCGGTCTGGGGAGCACTTTCTATACTTTTGACCCAAAAATTAAAATTAATTCCTTCTTGTATAAATATTTTTTTTACATATTTTTGAACCCGCGGTTCTTCCATTTGTCTAGTATCATAAAAATAGAAAATACCTCCTGTTTTTGAAAAAATGATATTTTCTTCTTTTAGAATTTTTTCGGCTTTTATTCTCATTTTCGTTGTTTCCTCTTCTGTTTTTCCAAAAACATTGATAACAGTATTATATCTTTTGAGGGGCATTTTTTTAATTTTAATATAGTAATACTGGCAGGTTTAGTTTATAAACTATATCATAATTTTAGTTCGTTTTGTAAAGTGGAGAAGGGGTCGGGGTAATTTTTAATCCAAGATTTTCCAATTACCTTTATTATAATCGTATTTTTCATCTTCATTTAATTTCCAAACATTGCCTTGTTCGTTAGCGGGAATTAAGATTCCACCAAAAAGATTTTTATTTTCTTTGATATATTTTTGAAGAGCATTTGATTTTAGTTCAGTGTCTTTTGATTCGGCAGTGTTTCCTTTTTTGGTGTCAAAAATTCCAATTTTACCATTGCTATATTTAACTATAAAATCAGGATAAAAAGTGGCATTTTTATTTTCTTTATTTACGAAAGGAATTCCAAAATATATTTCATTTTTAGAATCGCCATTCTTATACCACCAATTAACTAATTCATTTTTTTCTAAATAATTTTCAATGAAGTTAATTTCTGTTTGCCATTTAGTTAAAACAAAGCAAGGCTTCATTATGGATTTTTCATAATTTTTCTCCTCAACATTTTTTGGATAAAAATCTTCAATTGGCACATTCCAAGTTGGAATTTCCTTGTATTCATTGCTTATTTTATGGCGATTTTTAGCGTATTTTTCGACTGATTGATTGATAACCTCTCTAAAAAAATCAATGTTTTTCAAAACTATTTTTTGAAAAAATAGTTTATTAGAGAAAGCAGGGAGATCTAAGTTTTTATTTAAGTTTAAATATTTTTCAAATGTTTGATAAATTGCCACTCTTATCTTATCAAAAGACCGAGCTTTTTGGAATTCACCGCAATTTTGTTTTAAAAAAGCAATAAAAGCTTTTTCTATATCAGAAGTTGATATCTTAACTCTATCTGCATCTCTTGCAATAATGGCAGTGCTTAAATCATCGATATCATCAATTGCCTCATCAAGAATAATTTTCTCATCTAGTCTTTTGACATCTAAATCGATTTTTCGATGTTGTTTGAATTTCTCAAAATTATCTTTTGATTTTCCGATATCTAAATTACCTTCTATTTTCTCTATAAATTCTTTGAAAAAGTATTTTCTGTAACTATAAGTTAGATCATTATATTCACCTCTCATCAAATAAATTGATTTTAGATTCAAATCTTGATAATCATCTTTTCTTCTCGCTTTATTGGTTTTTAAATATTCTAAAGCATTTTCATTAATTTCTATTTTAGTTAAATTAGCATAAACATAAGCTCGATTCAACTCTTCGTTTTGATAGTGTTTGAACTCTGGCATTCTCATTATTCTTCCCACTGTTTGAATTTCAAATTCTGCCCTTTTAGTTTCTCTAAATTTCACTAAAATATGGGCTCTTGGACAATCCCAACCAAGAGCAATGGCTTGTTTGAAAATCAAAAATTCAACCTTACTATCAAAACTTTTAATATCATCTAAATTTATTTTATCCTTTTTATCAGATAACCATTTAGCTAATTTTCCATTATTATAATTGATGTTTTTATTTTCTAAAAATTCTTCCACCCATTCAATTTTATCTTTGTCTAAAGCACTAAGTTTTTCTTTATCGTTTGGTAATTGAATTAAAACAAGCGGTCTAACTTTAGAATTTTCTTTTTGATAAATTTTTTTAAGCTTGTTTCTTTTTTTAACGGCTTCTTCAAAGACAATTTCATCTCCATTTTTTTCACTTTTTTTCAAATCATCCCTTGAGATATCAGCATTAATAGCCACTTCTTTTTTGATAATTTCAGAGTCTTTCACTTTTTGAAGTTCAATTTGAATAGTGTTGTCATAAAACTCTTCTCTTGGAGTTGCTGTCACATTAATCACCAAAACAGGATTGATTATTTTGGCAATTATTTCCTCAGTATTTGGAGTGGCATTGGCATAACTCTCATCAACAATTAAAACTATTTTCTTATCATTATCCCGAGCATTTTGACAAAAAGTTTTTAGATTTCGATCCCATTCATTGTCTTTCATAAATTGATTGATTGGATCACCTTTTTTAACATCTTTATCTGGATTATCTCTACCAGCTTTAGAAAAAATTTTCTCCCAATTGAAAAATAATATTTCATTTTCTTTTACTTCATTATCCAAAATGTCTTCCAAAAAAGAAAACGAGAGACCGCCTCCGCCAACAATTTCCTCAAAACTTTCTTTGCTTTGAGCGGGTAAAATTCCTTTAGAAACCCAAGCAAAAGCAAGATTTTCTTCATTTTCTAAAGCCAACCTTTCAATAGATTTTGCCATCATCACCGTTTTCCCTGATCCAGTCGGAGATTTGAAAAGCAATCTTTTATAACTATTTTCATCAAAATTAGCTTTTAAATATTCAGTTGATTTTTCAAAAATTTCATCAACCGCTTTTTGTTGATATTCTCTTAATGTAATATTCATATTTTTAGAGATTAAATATTTTTTTATAAGTTTCCAAAACTTTTTCTGGAATAGCTTCCACTGAAAAATCAATTTCAAGACCACCAAATTCTTTTTTAGAAAAATCTTTAGTATAAGAAAA
>CAZXUS010000018.1:20990-22727 GCA_964643985.1 uncultured Bdellovibrionales bacterium
CAACTTTTTCTTTGTTTGGTTTGGTATATCCTTGAGAAACTTTTTTAATTCTTTGCCAAGTCACATTTTCACAAATTTTATTTTCATTATTGGTGCAAAGAATGAATTTTCTATTTTTGCTGTCTTGCTTATTAAGAGCGAGAACAGCATGACCGGTTGTGCCTGATCCAGCCATGAAGTCAAGGACAGTAATGTCTTTTTTGTTGAACCATTTTAATAATTGCTTAATAAGCCTGATTGGTTTTTTTCCATTTTTAAAATCAATTTCTCCTTCATCTTGTATATTCCTCATGTCAAAATGAAAATTTTTCCATAAATCACCTCGAACAGAACATCTTCCATAAATTGGTCGATAATCATCTGAGAATTTCAAACTATCTTTAAATTTTAAAAACATTCTAGTTGAATTGGTTTTTGTTTTAAAAATTAACTTATTTTCGAAGTTAAATGGTTCTCCTGATTTATGAGAATTTAAAATTGATTCAGGTATGCTTTTTTTAAATGGAGCATCAGCATATAATTTACTGGAAATATCATTATAAATCCAATCCTTAAAATCTTTATTAACTTTCATTAGTAAGTCTATATTCTGACTATTTATTTTCAATTTATTCTCAATAAATAGTTTTTCAACCCACTTGGTTTTTTTAATTAAATTAATAAGAGTGTCTTTTGTGAGATCTTTTTCTATTATTGTATTAAAATGAGAATCATATAATTCTCTCATATTATCATAGAGTGGTTGCTTGAGATTTGATAAGGATTTATTTTTTGTATAAACTAAGACATAATCTTTAACTTTTACAAAAGTCTTTTTGATGTGTGCAGATTTCATGCCAAAAACCTCTCCTGTTTCGATACTTAGCATAGAATTAAAATTTTCTTTTCCAAAAACTTCATCACATAATAATTTTAATTGAGCTTGTTCATAATCATCAATCGAAATAAAAATAATCCCATCATCTTTTAAAAGATTTTTTGCAAGTTTCAATCTTTTGGACATAAAAGAAAGCCACTTGGAATGTCTGAAGCGATCCTCTTTGTCAACAAAGTTGTCATTATAGATAAAATCTTTATTTCCAGTATTATAGGGCGGATCAATATAGATTACATCAATTTTTTTTCGGTGAGTGTAATTTAAAACAGAAAGAGAGTGATAATTGTCACCCTCAATTAAAATGTTGAAATCGTCTTTAGGATTTTTTGGATCAATAATATCTTTAAATTTTCCACCTTTTTCTTTCAATACTGGCAGAGCATTTCGACTTTCTTTCTCAAATTTTTCTGGTTTTTCTTCCCACACCAAACCATATTTTTTCCTTTTCTTTAATTGATCATTTTCTTTTTGAAGTTTTTCAATTTCTAAAATTAGATCTTCGTGAGAAGAATTTTCTTTTTTTGACATAGTTCAACACCGCTATGTAGTTAAGCCCCAGATACTTTTTTGACAAACAAAAAAGGACAGCCGAGGTGTTGAACCATAACAGATCATCCCAAGGGAATCCCTAGTCATAGAACTCGACTGCCCATTACTACCTATGACTAGGTAAAACGGGCAGTCCGCTCAGGATACTTTGTTATGATTCAACATTTATAATTTAACATCAATTTATTTAAAAAACAACTAAAAAGGTTGATTTTGGTGGATTTTGGGGGTAGAATGAGGGAAATTACTATTATAATTAAATCAATGGAATTTATAGAAAAAGTAAAAGAAGTTCGAAAAAACATTAAAGA
>CAZXUS010000019.1:0-18271 GCA_964643985.1 uncultured Bdellovibrionales bacterium
TAAAAACTTTCTCTTCAGGAATAGCCAACATTATATTATTACCAAAAAAATTCCCTTCCACCTTATCCAAAGCTTCTTTAAAAATTTCAATAAAAGTCTCCTTTTTAATTATCTTACCTTGCTCAATAGTTCCTTTGGGTATTTTTTTTTGCGACCAACCAGCAATTTCAAGACCATTGCTTTTTTTTTCTAATTGCAACAATCTAAGACTAGCACCACTAAAATCAACTCCAAAATAGCAATTTTCATTACAATGAGATAGATTAGCTATCGCCACATTTTTCATTTTTTTATTTTTTTTATTTTTTGAAAATATTTTTATTTAATGTCTTCCCATAAATCCAATTCATAAACCGTCCCTGTTGGAAAATAAGGAGGTGGATAATATATCAGATTATTATCAAAATATAAATTCCGATCATTATAGCCGGTTCCATCAGTCCAAGAAAACCCATACCGCTTATTAGTCGCCATTGAACCCCTAATGGTTATTGTATCTCTCTGTGTCCAACCACCCCAAAACCAAGAATACCAATTTCTGCCAACTCTTCCTTTTTGAGCCAATAGAGCCGCATCAATGTTTAAATTATCTTCAGAATACAATCCAACTGATATATCATTTTCCGCTATTAACCCTATAATATCATCGCCATTATAATTTGTATACGAAATGTCATTGTTAATATAAATATCAGTATCTATAGACCCGTTCAAATCAGCCGAAACAATTGTAAGATGAGCCGAATTTATTTGACCATCCACCCAAATATTTTTATCAGCAAAAATTAATCCGTTAGTGGAAAAAGAAAAAACCTCAGCTACCGTTTCTTCTAAAATTCGATAAGTGTCTGTTTCATTAGCTTGATCTCCTTGATAATTTAAAACTCTTCGGACTTCAACCTTGTCATCAACTCTTAACGTAAAATGATACCCTAAAACAGCCCTATCGAGCAAAGAACACCCCCAGACCCACATCGGAGGAGGCCAACCGTCCCAAACGAAACCACAAACAGTTTCTTGATAAATATCATCATCAAAATGCAAACCATTAACTTGAGCTTCTGATTCTATTAAATTTAAATCGCTCGTCACACTATTAAAATCAATGGAATGGACTGGAAACTCCTTTCCGGCCAAAAAAACCTGACTCTCATCGGACTGAGACGTCCAAACTCCATCTCTAATCGAAGCAGTATCTGGGTCCCAATAATTAGTCACAGCACTCGTCACGACGTTGTTTGCAACTCCATCAAATCGAATCCCATTATTAGAATGAATTGGACCAGAAACATTCGTCCCTACACCGAAACGCATTACATCATTGGCCAAAACAGAATATTCGCTCCAAGAAGGTTTTCTAAACCGCACTCTTATTTTTTTCTTAATATGAGGATGCCTATAAGTCCAACCAGTTGCCTCAACAAGAACGATAGTCGAATCTGTCGCAGGAGGCGTGACATTTATCTCAAACTCTCCCACTGCCTCACCATCGAAATTAGTGACGATTTTATTATAAGAAGAATCCGTCCCAATAGGATTGCCATTTTCCCAAAAATCTTTAATTTGTTGTTGATTTTTACCATCTAAAATATGCGCCAAATACCAACGATAATAATAAACTCCCTCCTCAGCAAATTGAAGCGCTTTTTGTCGAGAAACCTCATTAGAACTATTTCTTTGACTGCTAGCAACAAAAACAGCCAAACTAGTTAGAATGGTAACAGAGATAGAAGCCACCATTAAAATATAAATTGAAATAGCACCTTTACTTAAATTTAATAATTTATTTTTATTTTTCACTTTTTGCTTAAGCTATTTTCAAATATCACTTCCTTAATTATAACACAAAAACAAAATTTTGTCCCAATTTTATTTTATTAAAATTTTCTAATAAATTTATTTCAAACTTAAAATTTTATAATTAATTTTTTTACCATTAGCTAAGATAATTTCTACCTCGTCCCCACTTTTTCTA
The DNA here is from genome assembly GCA_964643985.1 of uncultured Bdellovibrionales bacterium. Classification (GTDB taxonomy): domain Bacteria; phylum Patescibacteriota; class Minisyncoccia; order Moranbacterales; family DUUL01; genus UBA2773. The sequence continues at coordinate 1,976 of CAZXUS010000019.1, forward strand.
CCCAAAAAAGCCTTTCCGATTGGTGATTCGTTAGAAATTTTTCCAGAAGTAGGATCGGCTTCATTCGAACCAACTATGTGAAAAGTCATTTTTTTATTAAGACTTTTATTCTCAACCTCAATAACTGAATCCAAACTAATTTTTCCGTTACTTATTTTTTTATCAACTATTTTATAAGTTCGAATGATATTCTCCAAATAAATAATTCGGCCTTCGTTCTCTCTTTGTTGACTTTTAGCTTCAGAATATTCAGCATTTTCACTTAAATCTCCTAATTCTTTGGCCTCCTTAATGGCGTGAGCAATTTCTTTTCTTCTTTTCATTCGAAGTGTTAATTCATCTCTAATTTTTTTAGCCCCGTTCTCAGTAAGATATTTCATTTTTTTGAAAAAACCACCCCGAAGCAAAATTTTATAATAAAAAATGCTTTGAGATAATTTTATAATAAAAAGTAAATCCGATTTAATTTTTAAGTAAATCTAACTTATTTTAAATTAATTATTTATTTTAGTTTATTATGCTATTTTCAATCAACCAATTCTCATCAAATTGCAGTCCAAATTTTCAAAAATTGAAGAAGTAGTAGTTATTTAAAAATGGTATTACTCCAAGATTCCATCTAAATTAACATCATAAAGAATTTTTTCCTGAAAAATAGTGTGTTTAATTATTTCTTCTTTTTTGAACCAATGTTTTATTTCCATTTCAGCTTCTTCCACAGAACCAGAAGCGTGAATTAAATTTCGTATCGATCGGTTATCCGTATCAGACATCGCATAAGAATCTAAGACATAGTCTCCTCGAATTGTTCCCACGTCTGAAGTCAAAGGTTCCGTACCTCCAGCTAATTTTCTTCCCAAGGCCACTGAATGCGCTCCTTGCCAAACCATCGCCAAGACTGGGCCACTAGAAATATACTTTTTTAAATTTACTAAAAGTTTATCGGTCACTTCTAATGGATTTTCAGTTGGCGGTTTTTCTCCTTTAGACTTATAACTAGCAATAGTTTTTTCGCCCGTGACACGTCGCCATTCTGGATCCAAAGTATAATGCTCTTCAATATGATCTGGAGTTGGAACTAACATTTTCATCGCTACCATTTTTAAACCAATTTTTTCATATCTTCCAATAATCTCTCCCACTAAAGTTCTTTGAATTCCATCGGGCTTAATCACAATTAAAGTCCGCTCTTTTGAAAAATGTTCTTCCATTTTAATATTGATTAATTTTAATAAATTTCCCTTAACAAAAAATTATTTTTTCTAAATTTCATCCAACTACGATATAAAAATCATTGAAAATATTATAACAGAATAATTAATTAAGTCAAAGAACAGAATTTATTAAAAATTACAAGCATTTAGACCTTGATTTAATTAATTGTCTGAATATCAATAAAGACCCGGACTATTAAAGTCCAAGCCTTTATTTTTTATCGTTATAAAAAAATTTGTAAGATTTTCCAACTGATCCAGAACAGGCAAACCGCCGACAAGGAATCAAACCTGTCGATAATCCCACCATGTCCACACATCAATTTCTCAGTGAATAATTTTTCACCAGATTCTTTAACATTGGCTTCTCTCTTGAATTTACTACCACCAAGATCTCCAACCGTTCCTACCAAACAAAAAATTGGAGTAAACCATTGATGATAGAATGGTAATCCCAGAAAATGAACGGAAATTACCCCTAGCAACGATCCAAAAAATAAGCCGTATAAAAATCCTCCTAAAGTTTTATTGGGACTGATGTTTGGAAAAATATTTTTTTTCAACCAAGAAAAAAAATTTAAATAAGTTCCTCCACATAGAGCCATGGCATCATTCGCAAATACCGTGATAAACAGAAACCAGGCTTCTTTTGTAGGAATAGCTATAATCGTCAAAAGACCAGTCATTTGAACAATTAAAATACCCGTCCAAATTGATTTTAATCGCCTAAATAATATTTCATAAATTCCCAATCCAACAATTAGAATAATTATAAAATAAAGGTTTAGAAAATTAATGTGACAAAGTCCAAAGGTAATTAAAAACAAAATGCCCAACCACCAACGCCCCAATCGAGATAAATCAATTCTAATTGATTCAAATCCCATCATAATCCCTCCCTCCCGTGATTGATATATGAAAATAAAAAAACTCTTTTAAAGAACTAACTTCAATCCCAAAAACTGTCTGTCTTCAAATAATTATTTAACAAAATTCATGAAAATTCAATAAACTTAATGAACTTTGATTTGGGGTGAACTTGTTATGAAATTTAATAATTTTAAGATAAATTTTGTGAAAACTTTTGATTCCTATTTTAATAGAATAAAAAAGTCAAATAAACTCAATGAGCTTCAATTGGGGTTAGATTCGTTATGAAATTTAATAAATTTTGTGATAAATTTTAAGAATTTTTTTGATACCTATAGATATAGGTTGAAAAAAAATTCAATAAACTTAATGAGCTTTAGTTTGGAGTGAACTTGTTATGAAATTTAATAATTTTAAGATAAATTTTAAGAAAACTTTTGATTCCTATATTCATAGGATGAAAAAGTTTGAATAAAATTTATCTAAAATTATAAAATTGCAATAAAGTCTCACCCCAAACCAAAGCTCTTCAGGTGCCTCGAGAGAGAATCGAACTCTCATGGGATTAATCCCACACGATTTTGAGTCGTGCGCGTCTACCAATTCCGCCATCGAGGCTTAATGGGATTATTTCAAATAACCCATTGGACTAGCTCATTCTATTGCAAAACAAGCAAAATGTCAATTAAAATTGCTTTTTAAAACCCGTTTAAAAAAATTTACAAAACTTTCCTCGCCGCTTCCCACATTTCAGGTTTATCTTGTCTCTCTTTTAACCAATACCACCATTCCACACCCCACAAATAGGCCTCAGAAAAATTAGTTTTTTTAGTATATTCAATTATATCTTCAAATTTTTCAGGATTCATTGTTTTGTATTGCTCCTCCACAGAAACGTGCATTATCCAAGCTTTTGGCCAAGGTTCCGCTTGCAATTCTGAGATAATAAAATTTTCCTGCCCTGTGACAACCCTCGCCAGTAAAGCTTTCAATCGAAAAAAATTAGGACCTAACGGATACGTCACGTAACCAAAAGGCGGTTTATAAATAATTCGATACAAAGTTGATCCAAAAATATCAGCTCGTTCCGCTGCTTGCCACCAAAGACTTAACTCTCCACTATCTGTGACGATAATTTTTCGAGTTGGATCAAGCTTTTTTACTAAAGCAATTTCTCTATCAATAAGCTGTTCATCGATAGCACCTTCTGGGCAATCCCCAAAGAATTTCAAAAACGGTTCATTTTCAACTTGCCAATAAATAATATTATCGTAATTTTTATAACGTTCAATTAGAACCTCTTCGAAAGCCAACAACGCCAATTCTCTCTCCTCTTTATCTTCAACATAAAAATCAGGAATATGACATTCTGGCCAGCGAGGAGTTTTAACCCCAAAAGCCAAAGTCAGCTCAACATTTCTTTTTTGCGCTTCTTCAACTTGCCAATCAACATCAGAAAAATCATACTGCCCCGATTCTATTTCAACTCGATCCCAATAAGCAGCAATCCGCATTCTCTTTACGCCTAGATCATCCAAAATAGCCGTGTAAGTTTCTTTCCAGTCCATTTCAAGCGACTCCGCGTGGTGATGAGCAAAAGACACTCCAAACTTCATATCATCATTCTTAGATCGAACCGGCCAATTAAATAATAACCAAATCAAACCAATCAAAACTATAATAGCAATTATGATTTTAAAAAGAAATTTTAAAATCCACTTAATTATAAACATTTTTTATTTTAATTAATTAAGATTATCCCAATAACAATAGCAATGACTCCCAATAATTTAAAGAAAAAATTCTGCCAAGTAAGTTTTTCTTGAATAATATTTTTTAAAAAAATTGAAGCCAACGTTGCCAGTACAAAGGTAAACAAATATTGAATTGAGATTAAAGCGCTGATTAAAGCTGCGCTTCCCAAAGAAATAGAATAGTGAATTAAAATTGTTCCAATTCCCGCAATTGTTTTCGCACCGACTATTAAACCAAAACTTTTCTGATTATCTGCTTTTTTATTTTTAGAGAAAGTATCTCGGATGGTTTTCCTGAACCTTGCAGAAAACATCAAGCAACTAGCACTCAGAAAAACTCCTATCCGAACAAAAACATAACCAGTAATAAAATTTTGTCGATCAAAAAGATCCTTAATCATAATCAAAGCCAGTCCCATTAAGATTCCCGATAAAATTACGCTTTTATAGCCGCTAAAAAGTCTTTTTTCTTCAATTTTAAAGGAAATAAAAACGCCCCCAATAATTAAAAAAGCCACTCCCAATAATTTTATCATTGAAAAATTTTCTCCTAGCAAGAAATAACCAAGGAGAACTCCCGTCAAGGTAGTAATCGCTCCGTACAGAACAAAGACCCTGGAAGCACTCGACTTAATCAAAGATTTATACAAAAAAACCAGTGCTAGATAAAAAATAACCCCGGCGAATAATGATTTTAAAAACAAAAATCCACCAAACCACTTTAAACCAAAAGGAGCAAAAAAAACCCCGCTTAGAGAAAGTAAGCCCACATAAAAAGAATAGAGTTGCCAGCTTTTAACTCTGTTGGTTAATAAAATCTTTGTAATGACTGCCTCAACCGCCAAAAGCAAATAACCTAGAGCAGCAACATTAAACCAATTCTCCATAAATTTATAAATTAATTAAACCTCACAAACACTCCGATTATTTTGTCATTCCCGTCCCCAGCGCCCCAAGAATAAACGCCAGCAAAATCCGATTTTTTAGCTTGTCATTCCCGCGGAGGCGGGAATCCAGTTTTCTAAACTTTATACACTTTCTACTTTGTACACTTTACAAACTTTATTTACCCCGTTAAATAAAGCGAAACTCTAATTCAAGCTCAGTTTAAATTATTTAACAGGGACGAACTTTTTACTTTACAAACTTTTTAGACTCCCCTATTTTTTATAATTTTTTGATATTCAAAATAAGATTTTCTGGGTGTTCGCTCTAATGTTTTGTAGTTAATTTCAACTAATCCGAAACGTGGCTCATATCCATAAAGCCATTCCAAATTATCCACCAACGACCAAAAATTATATCCTCTAACGTCGATTCCTTCTTGTATGGCTTTGTGAACAAAGCTTAAATGATTTTTAATAAAAGCTATTCGTTCTGGATCATTGAGCCCCTCTCGAGTTGGTCCACCATTTTCAGTAATATAAATTGGTAATTGAAATTTTTTAGAAGCCTCTTTGAGCACTAAATAAATTCCTTTGGGATAAGTTATCCATTTCATTACATTGTCCTTATCTTCTTCGATTGTAAAACCAAAGTATTTTTGTTCTCTGGGATTAATTTTGAGATTCTTCAATTCAAATTTGATTTTCCCTAATCGATAATAATTAATGCCAACATAATCTTGAAAATTCTTTATCTTATCACCCAATAAATCTATTCGAAACCACTGCGCAATTCTATTTATTGAGTTTAATAAAATTCCAAATCCTTCTGCTTCATACCAGTTATAAAGATAAGTTATTCCAACTTTTGCTTCCGGTTTTATTTGATGAATTATTTTATATGAAACATTATGAGCCTCAGCAACGTTACTTACCGCTCGAAAAAATTTCAAAGGATTTTTATTCCCAGGAGGAAAAACACCACCAAGATATCCTTGCCCCAACGGCACCATTGGTTCATTAAAAGTAGTAAAAATATCAATCAAATCACCAAGTTCTTTTGTCACTTTTTCAACATATCTAGCAAAAATTTCTACTGATTCTTTCTTATGCCAACCATATTTTTCTTGAAACCAAAGAGGACTAGTCCACCACCAAAAAGTTACTTGCGTTTTAATATTTCGCTTCTTCAAGTCTTTAAAAATCTTACGATAATGCAGAATGACATCTTCAGAAAACACTCCTTCTTCCGGCTCAATTCGCGCCCATTCAATTGAGGATCTAAATAAGTTAACTCCTAAATTTTGCAAAAAATCATGATCCTCTTTATATCTATTCCAATAATCACAAGCCTTGCCTGATTCATTATCAGCTTTTCCGGCTTTTTCCCATTCCCACCAATCTGAATTAGAATTGCCCCCTTCGACTTGATAAGAGCTCGTTGCCACTCCCCATAAAAAATCCTTCGGAAATTTTTTATTCATTTGATATTTATTTTAAAAATTTTTAAAAACCAAATTCAATTATTCATCAATTTCAATCACTTCAAAAGTGTCTAAAGCTCTTCCGACCACATCTCTCATTTGAATTGCTTCTTCTTGAGTAATTTTAAAATTTGGATCTTTAACTATTTTATTCTTTAATTCATTGACAACTTTCAATTTCTCGATATTATCCAATTGACTTGGAAGAAGCTTGGCAATTCTCTCGCCCAAATTATCGCCTTCATAACCAATCGCTTTCAAAACCTCATTTAACATCTGGCTACCTTCCAAAACAGCAATGCTCCATTGAGCCGGATCATTCGATTCAGCTTGTTGATTAACCTTGTTCCATCTATTCTGATATTTTCCTAAATCTGGCTTATAACCAGCCCCTTTAAATAAAGAAGCCCAGTAATCACTCCAAATCCTAAAAATAACGCCTACTATTATCAATAAAATCACGATCAAATAAAAGGCTAGAAAAAACTTAAAAGCCTTAAAATAATAGGATTGATTTAAAAATTCGTTCATCGCCTCTAAACTGTCAATCAAATTCATTTTATTTTTATATTTACAAAACTAATTTAAACTCATTTTTATATTAGCATAATTCTAAAATTGGAGGAAATTTTGGGAAAAATACTTATTTAAATACTGATTTAAATATATATTTTATTTTTCAAGTTTTAAGCCAAATTTAAAAAGCCCTCTAAGGCTCAATTAAATTAAATATCTTAGAATTAATTTTTGTTGGGAAACAAATGTTTAACCGCTACTTGCATCATATACGTTATTTGAGATATTGTAGCAGCAATCAGTAATTTGAAACTCCATTCTTCCAGTCCAAAATTAAATATATTTGTAGCTTGCCAAAAAGAATATAGAAATATCAATATAGTTTCTATAACCAGAAAACCGAACAATGCGTATAAAGTATGTCTCTTTAATTTAATGTTTTGCTCAGCATCTTTATTCGCTATTTCTTCTCTACTAGTTTTGATTTTACTTACTATTCTTTTACCAGACGAGTAAGGTGCTCTCAAGGGATGATAAAAATTATTTCGTTCTTTTTTTATTTTTTCTAAAAGCTCTTTCTTATATTCATCATAAGCAGAAGTTAACCCCGCAACTTTTTGTTTAGTTTCTTTAGGTGCTACCATGATTACTTAATTAAGTTTAATCTTTCCAGTCTTATACTCATAGCTGAAACTGAAACGTTAAAAATCTTGGCACATTCCTCTACGTTGCCAATATCCCTCCATGCTTTCGTTACTAGTCCGAAAGGCATTATCAAAGAAGCAGCAAAATTGTTTGCCTCCCTTTCCATTTCAGTTGAAGTGCCGTCGTCCAATCTATATAAAGTAGAATTACCCCCGAGACCATCTGCATTATCTATTATCGTTTCTTCTTTTTTGACCAATTCATTATGAAGAAAATAATGCCCTAATTCATGAGCAACCGTAAAATGATTTCTGTTGAAAGGTTTTCCTTTGTTCACATAAATGGAAAAAGACTCATCTTCTTTATCGCAAACTATAGCTCCAGAAACTTCCTCTGGTAATTCTATATAGAAGATACCATTCAATCCTTTTTCTTCTTTTACAATTCTATCGAAAGGAAAGGGAGAAATACCCTCAGGATTATGCAATTTCGCTATTTCCTCTGCTTTTTCACATGCCTTTTTTATGTCCATACTCTTTGAATATTATATAAATAAATTATAGCATATTTTTATTTCTTTGCTAAATTATTTCTATTCAGCTCCGTTTTTCAAATCCAAGATCCGAAGAGTCAACTCACTAAACTCGCACATCACCTTCGGTTTGCACTCGTTAAGTGGTTTTTCCCTGAACTCGGCCCACTCTCAGAATCTATCTCAAAGCATCAGACAAAATATAAATTTTTAGATTTTAAGGAAATTTGTTTTAAAAAATTTTCAGCAATACAAATGTATCGGTTAAAAATTTTTAGAAGAAATTTACTAAAATCTGGAGAGTTAGAACTGACTGCTGTTTTACGATAGGTCCTATTCTTCGCCAGCTCAGAATCCAGGGCCTGCGTTTGGTTCGAATCCTCTCGCCTCTGCACACACAACAAATAAAAAAAGCCCTAAAGGGCTTTTTTTGTTGTGTGTGCGGGGAGTATGGAACGACATTGGAACTTTATTAACTCTTAATTATCAATAAGAATCTCCAGTTCTTTTACTATTAGCCTTGTTTTTTTAAAAGATTCTTTTAAGAAATTAAGCACAGATATATTTTTAGGCAATTTTTCATGATTAAATCTAAAATCAACCCATGTAGTTTTTTCAACGCTCAATCTTTTATCGTGAAAAAAATCGCTGTCTGGTGATATAGTTTGTCCTCCTGGAATAACAGCACCACCAATTGATATTGAACAGCCCTTCCCCATGGGAATAGACGCACCCCCAGACATTGAAATTCCAGTTTTTCCCTTGGAAATTTTCACCTGCTTCGTTTCGATTCTTTCTTGAGGAATCAAAGTAACATGTTTTGATTCATTGTTTAATACATTCAACCAAGACAACCATTCATTACCTTGAAAAGGTTGCCATTTAAAAATTACTTTTTTAATTTCAGGTGATAAATCAGTCGTTCTATTATTAAAATCCTTTTCCGTTTCACAAACAGGAAAATTATGTTTAGAAACTTTTTTTCTTAAATAATCCAAAGACGATTTAATGTTTCCAAGGAAATCTTTCACTTCCACCAACAATTCATCGGAAATTATTTTTTCTTGCAAAGAATCCCTATATTTGGATTCTATTTCAGCTAGGCTTTTTTCTACTTTTTCCAATACGGCATTGATGTCTCTGAATTTTGAATATTTATTCATTTTTTTAATTTATAAAATTTTTACTTCCAGATTTTATTTTCTAATTTATTCCAGCAAATAATTGGTGTAACCGGTAATTTTAATGATTGTTGAATTCGTGAATTGTGTTTGATAAAATTTGTTTCTACCGTTTTCTTTTCCGGTTCCAGTTTTTTGATTATTTTTTGTATTCGATCAATAACGCCTGGGGCAATAAAAGAATTTCCCTCTGTTGGATCAAATGGTGGGAATTCTCTTTGAAATTCTGGGTCATTTATTCTGCCAGTATTATTTGGTCCATTTAAATCCAAATAACAAACTTCAAGATATGTCCTAAGCGCGTCTTTCAATTTTGCCTCTTTGCGCAAAATTTCCCCCATTTGAAATTTTATATTTCGATATAGCCCCCAATCACCATTTGTGGCATGTTCTATCAGCCCCTTATTATACAAACCCCATTTTATATCATTTTCAGATGGCTCTTCTTTTCCAAATCTATTTTTTAGTATTTCTTTTTCTTTTATATATTTTTCTTTTTCTGCAATAAAATAATCGTGGTTGTCATTCACGATTGACCACCCCTCATCAATTTTATCCGCTTCACTTTCCGTCGTGATAACACGAACATCATCTTTTGGACGCGTACGGACAAACATAAACTTACCACAATGTGGACATTTTGTTTTCGACCCTGGAATTTTTACTAATGATTTATTGCAATAAGGACATTCAGCTTTTCTTTTATCTTTTAATTTTTCGTTCAACTTGCTATCTCTAAAAAAATCAAGTATTTTCATATTTACAAAGAAAGATGTAAACTTTCATATTTCAAATTTTTTAAAATTGCTGGATGAATATAATGTTCTAAACAAGAATTTTTCATTTGATTATGGATAGGTTGATATTCTAAGCCTTTCCATTCATATTTAGAAAATTCTTCTTTTGACATGGTCAAAATAACAGCATCTTCTGAAGATTTTTTTCCATAAGAATCTGTAAATTCAGTCTTGTATTTTATCGTTAAAGCGTCAACATCTTCTAACTCAAATGCCTCTAATCCATATTTAACTAATGACGAATAAGCACCTCTTAAAAGTGAACTTTCATCCCAAAAAGTTTCTGAATTATAAATTAAAGTAACGGTTTTGCTTTCTTCATTATATTTGATGTTATACCCTTCTCTTTTTTTAATAGAGTTATCAAAAGAAGACCAAAGTTTATCAATTATTGTTATAGGCTTTTTCTCAATATTAGCTTGTTCTTGAATCTCTATTTTTTCTTGATTTTCCTTTTCCGTTATTTTGTTTTCATTATTATTTTGACTTACAGACTCTATCGCCTCGTTTGAGTCCGATAAACTTGAAATTAACAATAAAAAACATATTACTGTTATGGTTATTTTTATCCATTTTTTCCATGTTGTTTTTGTCCAAACAAGATAAGGAACGACTAGCGGGAAAAATGAGAATGTTAAAATAAGACCCCACCATTTTTTATACCAAGGCTTTGCTAATTTTTCTTCTGTCATGTTTATTTTTAAAGAATTATAAAAATACAATAAAATTAATTATTTTCATTATATAGCTTAAAAACTAAGTTTGCAAAATAAATCCTTTTCTTAATCAATAGTGTATCAAAATTATACTACTAAAGCATTCTTTTTGATTTACAGTATATTATAAGCCTAATATTTTTTTCTTTTTATCTGCATAGTCTTTTTCTGATATCAAGCCTTTTTCTTTATAAGAAGCCAGTTTTTTAAGTTGCTCTTCCATGTCACCCCCCTCTTCCTTAATAGAAGCATGCTTTTGAGTGCTAGAACACCTTGCTCTAACATAATCGCAAAAATCTTTTGCTCGCTTTTTTTCTATTTGAGATATTTCTGCTTTATTGCCAGAAGCATAAATCACAATTTTACCAAATAGTAATCCTGCTTCGTATTTTATCGATGAAATTTTATCATAAGGAAAATCTTCTGTTCTAAGACCATATATTAAACCTTTGTCGACAAACAAAAGTCTTTTATTTGTCGCGATTAAAATTCCATTTCCTTTCTCATAAAATCCTTGAACTAATTTTTCTAGCTTTTCATCCTCCCATAATATATCTGGTAAAGATTTTATTTCTCTCACTCCAAGTATCCTACTGGAAATATCCAAGTGTTTAAGTTGTTTTTTTATATCTTCCGCACTATTCATTTTTTAAAAAATAATAATTAAAAATAATTTTACAATTTCTGATTTTTACTTAATTTTATACTTTTCCTTAAATAATTGCAATAACCTTTCTTCTTATCAGCTTTATTGCAAATTCTTAATCGCGGTCAAGGTGGAGTTCATTGATAAATTAAACAACCTTGAGGGCGGTAAAGAATTTGCTATAAAAAGAAAAGAAGAAAAAGGTTGTATTTTTATTTAAATTTGTTTACAATATTGAACTAATCAAATAGTAATTTTATGCCAGAATTTAATTTTGAGCAAAGACTGAAACAAGATATTCTTCTTCTAACCGCCTTAGATGATTTTTATAATGACATTCAAAAGATTACTAAAAAATATAATTTCCCTCCTGACAAAAAAGCAAATTATGAAACTGATATCGCCCCTGTCGTAGAAGAGGGATATTTTAATCATGACATACTTGACTTAATGGGCAAATATAATTTAAAAGAAACTCACGAATTTATTCTTTCAAGTTACCTGGTAAATGGTCATATGAATTTTGATCTACCAACAGATTTATGGTATTTAAATCCTTACACTGTTTCAATGAATACTAAAGATTGTATAACATTAAAAATCTATCCCGAAACTAGCTTAGAAGACATCAAGCGAAATTGGCCAAGAATTAAAAGAGCTAAAGACAATTTATTAAATAAGCCAATTTCTCGGAAAAGAAGTATACCAAATTTAGAAAGAGATTTGGAAGTTTTACGATTGAAGAGAGCTGGCAATTCATACAATGAAATCAAGAAAATAACTAACGATAAATACCCCAAGCAAAAAATTTACAACTATCCTGATATCTCAAAAATTCTACAGAGATTAAAACAAAAAGCAGAAGAACTTTTGTTGTCATTCAAGGAAACTTAAAGCGCCTTATACCAACAACACAAACCTAGATAAACTAGCACTAAATAATCATTAGTGCTTTTTTGTGTCTCATCAATTCAGTCGAAAATTAAGAGAAAAGCTAATCAGGTATTTTCAAAAATATCACGGCTTAACTATTTCAGAAGAAACTGCTGAAAGCTTTTTGGATTCCTATAGTGATTTCTATCTCAATTTTAATGGAATGGTGCGGGAGCGAACCTCTGTCGAAGACGAGGACGCGAACGCGGCATCCTTAACTTGACTATAAGCACATATCTAAGTAATCCTATGATAGAAATATTTAATGATAAAGTTGTTCTTTCTGGCAAATATGTCGAATACTATCAATATTCAGATAAGCCAATTTTAAGAGGATATCTTAGAAGGAAAAGATTACCTAAAGACAATCAAAATAAGAATAATGAACCGAAGGAAAAAAGGGGGTCTTCTGTCAATCGAGCTAGAACAGAAATGCGTCGATTAATAAATTCTAATTCCTATCTTAATAAATTTTTGACCTTAACTTTTGGTACTAAAATGTTTGATTTGTCAAAAGCCAATAAATTATTTAATACTTACATCAGAAGAATGCACAAACATTTTCCTAAATTTAAATATATCGCTATTGTTGAATTTCAAAAAAATGGTCGGGTTCATTATCACTTACTTTGTAATTTAAAATATGTTCCAAGCGAAAAGCTAGAAGAGATTTGGCAAAATGGTTTTATTAACATCAGGAGAATTGATCGAATAGATAATATTGGAGCTTATGTTTGTAAATACTTGAGTAAAGAAATGTTTGATAAAAGAATGTTTAGAAAAAAGAAATTTTTTCGTTCTCAGGACTTGAATAAACCAACTGAAATTGTTGGTGATAATGCTAAATTTTTTATGGAAGAAGGTTTGGAAAATTTAAAGTTAGATTATGAAAGTGAATTTGAGAATGAACACCGAGGAAAAGTTTCATACAAACAATATCATTATTAAAATTGATTTAATTTTTAAAATAACTTATGATGAAAAACCAATTAAAGAAACCTATGCAATATATTATTTATGCTCGGAAATCTTCCGAGGGCGAAGACCGCCAAATTCAATCAATTGATGATCAAATCAATTTTGCTAAAAAACGAGCTAAAGAAAAAGGATTAAAAATTGTTGAAATCTTTTCCGAATCTAAATCAGCTAAAGATCCAGGCAGACCAGTTTTTGAAGAAATGATTTCTTTTATTGAAGAAGGAGAAGCTTCTGGTATTTTATGTTGGAAAATAGATCGTCTATCTAGAAATCCAATAGATTCTGGAAAAATTCAATGGCTTTTGCAAAAAGGTGTAATTAAAGAAATTGTCACTTCAGAAAGGATTTACCTACCCGAAGACGATTCACTAATATCATCAATTATAATGGGTTCCTCTACTCAATACAGTAGAAATTTAAGCAAAGATGTCAAAAGAGGAATCAGATCTAAATTAGAAAAAGGCATTTGGCCTAGTAGCGCCCCAGTTGGTTATTTAAATAAAGAATCAAAAATTATAACTGACAAAAGTAAAACTAAATATATTAAGAAAGCTTTTCTACTATATTCAAAAGGAAATTACAGTTTGAAAGAAATAACTAATCTTTTATTTGAAGAAGGGTTTAGGTCGAAAGGCGGAGGAAGATATTACAAAAGTAGTATTTATAAGATTTTATCAAACACTTTCTATTATGGATTGATGTTAAATAAAGATAACTATTATCAAGGAACTCACGAACCTATTATTTCCAAAGAAATTTTTGATAAAGTTCAATTAGTTCTCCGAGGCAAAAGCCACGCTAGAAGAAAAAAACACTTTTTCACTTATCGAGAATTATTACATTGTGAGGAGTGTGGTTGTCTTCTGACTGCTACTACCAAGAAAGGATATAACTATTACTACTGCACCAACGGAAAAGGAAATTGCGAAGAACACAAAAAATATTTGAGAGAGGAACTGGTTGAGAAAATTTTAGCTAATTCTCTTGATAAATTAAAAATGAAGCCAGAAATGATTGAAATCTTTTATCAATCAGCCAAGGAAAAGATTGATTTAACGAAAAGCTACAAAGAAGATGTCCAAAAAACTCTCTTAAATAAACTAAAACGGGTCACTCTTAAACAAGAAAGGTTGCTAGAGGGGTATTGTTCAGAAATTATCTCAAAAGACTCCTACAAGCAAAAAGAACAACTTTTGCAGAAAGAAGAAGCTGAGTTAAAACTTCAAATCAAGAAAATTAAGAAAAAAACTGTTAGGGACGACGTTACTTTGGAACAGACAAAAAAACTCTTTTTAAAGGCTTGTTATGCGAAAAAAGAATTTTTACAAGCCAAAAATAAAAGAAAAACAAAAACGCTCCAAAATCTACTTTGGAACGCTACTGTTCAAAATCGAGAATTGGCTACAGTTAGCTTCGAACGAGAGTTTCAGTTGATAGCTAATGAGCCAAATAAAGACGATTTTGAGAAAATGCGGAGGCGAGAGGATTCGAACCCCTGGTTCGCGTAAACGAACAGCGGTTTTCAAGACCGTCGCATTCGACCGCTCTGCCACGCCTCCTGGTAAAAATTTTAAGGTGCTAGATGATTTTAACAGAATAAATTTGATTTGTAAATAAGCCTTTAACAAGACTGTTCCCAATTCCTTAATTAAAAAATCTTAAACACCCAACCGAATAAACTAAATTTAGAATCTTTTTCGACTATTAAGGCATTAACTTTTTCAACAAAAACTAAAATGTCGTCTCTTTCCGTTTCTGCAATTTGATGATTAGAATCTTCTATTAATTCCCGATCCAAATCGTCAAATTGACTCAAGTGTTCTCCAAATCCACCCGCCACTGTTTTAATATTTTCAATCGCCTTATAATTTGGACCAATTAAAAAAGTGACCAAACCGCTTCTTTTTTCTATTTTTTGAGTTTCCGCTGAAACCTGTTCTTTCAATTCTTTTTTTGATTCAACTAATTTATTTAAACTATAATTATTATCTTTGATGGTCTTTTCTCGATTTTGTTTTTCCAATAGCTCTTGCAACTCCTTTTCTTTTTCATTGGCAACAATTTCTTCTTGCCGATTTTCATTCTGTTGCTCTTTTAAAACTTCTGGAACTAAAACCGTCTGCTTTATATTACAACTCTTATTTATAGTCCCCTTTTTATTTACGCTAAATTTATTATCTTTTAGATCTATTGATTCACTCCAATAATCCACTTTTATTTGACCGCCCTGAGGAGAAGCACAATCTAATCCGTATTTACTATTTTTAGAAAAAGTATTTCCGCTAACTGTTATTTCTCCCTCTTCATCAAATTCCTCATAATATTGAGCAGCAATTCCGCTGGAGCCATTGTTATTAAAAATATTATTTTTAATATTTAGCTTCGAATCTGAAACTAAAAATTCTAGCCCACTTTCACCATTTTCATAAATATTATTTCCGACAATCTCTCCGTCAACATTGGATCTCAAATCAATTCCCTCCTCTTCATTATCATAAACCTTACAACCAGAAATGATTATATCTCGTCCTTTTTGAATATAGAATCCCTTAGTTCCCGCTTTTTTAATAATAGAATTTTTTACTACAATTTCACCATTTCCAGAATAGGCTTCTATTGCTATTTTAGGCGCCTCTTTGATTATTAAATTATCAAAAACAATATCAGCTCCGCTTTTAACAACCACGTTCCCATCAATAGTAAAGTCTTTAGCCTCAACATTTTTAGAAATTTCAAGTTGACCGTCAATTACCACGTCTTCTAAATCTTCTCCGAAAAATAACAACTCTTTGTTAATCACTAAATCTTCATTGTATTCTCCTTCACTAATATAAATTTCGTCTTCCTCTGAAGCCATTTCAATCGCTTTGGAAATGGTTTTGTAAGGGTCGTCCTCACTTCCATCGAAACTTCCATCAGCCTCAGCATCGACATACAAATCATAATCTTTAGCTAAAACATTTTCATAGCCTAAAAATCCTAGTAAAAATACTAAAGACATCAAAGCAAGGTTTTTAAAAAAAATTTTCATATTATTTTTACGATTTTGAAAACTTATACCATTTTCAATTAACCAATACCCATTAAGTTGCAGAAAATTTTAGACGAAACGAAGAAAAAAATCTTGAATTAGTATCTAGGGGCTA
>CAZXUS010000020.1:0-17251 GCA_964643985.1 uncultured Bdellovibrionales bacterium
TTTTTGAGTTTGGATATTTTAATTTGAGATTTTTAATTTGTTTGTTTCTTGTGTCTTGTGTCCTTGTTACTTTTATCTAAAATCATTAATTCTTGGTCTCTATCTTCTCTATCTTTGCCTTAAAATTTCCATCTTTCAATTCAACCCGAATCAATTCTTTATTTTTAATTTTTTTAATTGAATCGATAATCTTCCCTCCTGCGGAATAAATTACCCCATAACCCTTCTTTAAAATATTTTTTGGATTTAAGAAATTGATTTTAGTTTTAGCTAAATTGATTAATTGTATTTTTTCGTTTAAATTTAAATTAATTTCCTGAGTAATCTTATTTTTAAAATTCTCAGCCTTTTGAATTAAAGTCGAAGTTTGAAATATTTTTTCATTTAATAAGAAGAAAAATTGTTTAACTGATTGATTAAAATTATTAAAAACTTTTTCCATATTAGAACTCAGTAAATTCAAATAATTAACTGTTTTGCTTTGATAATTATTTAAAAAATTTTCCTGAGAGTCTTGCAAATTATTTGAAAGTTCATTGCAATTATCTAAAATTTCTTCTCGAGTTTGACTAATTTGAGTAGCGACAATTGAGGGTGTCGAGCAATTAAAATCGGAACTCATTCCAACAAAAGTTTCGTCGTTTTCATGACCAATCCCAGTGATAGTTGGAATTTTTGATGAAATTACTGTTTCCACCACTCGTTCACTATTGAAAGCTTTTAGACTTTCCCAACTTCCTCCACCCCGAATGATGACTAACACGTCAAATTTTTGAGTTTGCTGATTAAAAAATTTAATCGCTTCCGTAATTGAATTTTCAGCTTGATCGCCTTCAACATAAACATTTTTCAAAAAAACGTCAAAACCGAAATCAGCTAAATTTCTTTGAAAATCGTGAATAGCCGCTCCGTTACCAGAAGTTATTAGACCAATTTTTTTAATTACGGTTGGCAAGACTCTTTTTCGCTCTTCGTTAAAATAGCCTTTTTCTAATAATTTTTTTCGCAATTTTTCCAGAATTTTTTTATAACCGCCTTCTCCGATTGGCTCAATTCTAGTAATAACAAATTTAAAATTCCCATTTTTTGGATAGATTGAAGGTAGTCCGTAAACCTTCACCCCCAAGCCTTCCTCCAAAAGATGACTAAGATAAACAAAATTATTTCGAAAAACCACGCATTGCATAGTTGATTCGTGGTCATTAGCATCTTTTAAATCAAAAAAAGCTAGACCTCTTTCAGTTCCGCTTAAATCGCTTATCTCTCCTATGACTTTAATTTCGTTGAATTGCTGAACCGTTAAATTGATAAAATTGATATATTGAGCAACTGACAAAATACTTTCATCATTACGAGAATTTTCTATTGGATTATTTTCTGGAGTTTCTTTGTCAGAATCAATCATCTTCAAAACTTCTTGTCCATATTTTTCAACTTTTTTTGGTCCCCAGCCAGAAAGACTTTCTAATTCTTGAGGTATTTCTGGTTTCAATCGAAAAGCATCCTCCAAATTCTTATTAGTCAAAATATAATAAGCGGGTTTTCCGGATCTTTGAGCCAGCTCATCTCGCCATTGTTTTAGTTTTTGTAATTTTGAATCCATTTTTGTGTATATTTTAATATATATTTAAATCAGTATTTAAATCAGTATTTATTTAAAATAGCATAAATCTTGAGAAAAGAAAAAGGAGCTTGCTACGTTCTAGCAACCTCCTTTAACCTCAATCTTGTTTTATTTTATGCCAAAGCTTTTTCAATTACTTTGGTAAAATTTTTCATATCAAATGGTTTCTCAATTGCTCCAGAGAAACCTATTAGATCCATTGCCGAAATTTTCCGTAACGAAAAATCATCAGCGGACATAAAAATGAAAAGCGAAAAAATAAGTTGATTTGCCATTTTCTGAGCTAACTCAACTCCTCCCATTTTTGGCATATTCACATCTGTTATGATTAAATCGAATTCAATTAGTTTAATCAATTCAAATGCAATTTCTCCATTTTCAGCCTCCGAAACATCATAATTAGATTTAGATGTTTCAATCATAGATCTAATTATAAATCTCATTGCAGGTTGATCATCTACCACCAAAATTCTTTTCTTCATACACCCTCTCTTTCAGAAAGACAAATAATTTCTTTCAATGATTCAAAAGAGACGGGATCGACCCAATTACTTTTAGAATCGAAAGGAATAAAAACAAAGGAATGTCCGTTTGGAATAAGCATATTTCGAAGTTCTTTTGAGCCCTTCAAAGCCTTATCCAGAAAAATAATATCGAAAACTTTATCTTTTTCGATCAACAATGAAAAAGTTTCACTCGCCGTAAAAGAATTTTCGACACTAAAGGAGACTAAGACTCTATTTTCCTTATCATCACTTTTCAATAAAACACCTCTTTCTTCAAAAAATTGAAAAATAGGTGTGTTGATTTTTTCTGTTGCGAATGGCGAAATTTCTCCTACTACTAAAATTCTAAAATTTTTTTTCAATTGATACCTCCCAATATCTCTTGAGTATTAATAAAAAGTACTACTTCAAACCGTTTGAGAATATCACTAATAAAAGTTTTTGTCAATGGAAGGACCTCTAACCACCCTAAATTAAGCTTAAATCTAAGTTCGACTTAGAGGTTTGAAAAAAATAAAAAAGCTCCTGGAAGGCCAAGAGCTTTTTTTAAAAATCTAATAATTATTGAATGTTTTTAAATAGTGGTAAACCGTTATCTCCGATTGGAACATAAATGGTACCTTCTCGGTCTTGAAGATTTTTAATGTAAAGATAATTCAAATAACTAGGCGTTAGACTTTGATTGATGATTGTTTGAGATTCTTTTTGACCCTCAGCTTCAATAATTTTTCGGGCTTTTTCTTTGGTTTCTTTGGTTAAAACAAAATCCATTTTTTCAGATTCTTGTTCAGCTTGAAGTTTTTCTTCAATAGATTTTTGTAAGTTTACTGGTAAAACCACGTTTCGCAAAAGCATTTCTTCCAAAACTATTCCTCGATTGGCCAACTGAGAATCTAAATCTTTAGAAATTTCTCTGCCAATTTCTGATCTTTTTTCAGAATAAATTACTTTAGCGTCGTATTGAGCAATAATTCCTCGGATAGAACTTCGGATAATTGGTCGAATTATTTTGTCTTCATAATTCAAACCCATTTCTCGATAAATATCAGAAGCCTTTTCTTCGTTTAGTTTATATAAAACGGTAATGTCCAAAGAAACCTCTAGTCCCTCCTTGGTTAGGGCAACAATCGAATCGATTCCCTGTACTTTGCCTTCAGTACTAACGCCGCTCATCGTGTATTCTTCGGTTCGAATGGTAAGCTTAGTAATCTTTGCAAACGGATTTTTAAGATGTAAACCCGATTTCAATTCTTGATCTCGAACTTTACCGAATAAAGAATAAACTCCAGTTTCTCCAGCGTCAATAACGACAATCATCATTGGCAGTAAAATCAATAACACCACCAATCCTATTAACAATCCTGTCCCTTTTTTGATTGAATTCCCCAACTTCGAAAAATCGAAATTATTATAAGTATTCATACTATTTTTATTAAGATTAAATTTTTTGACTAGAAAAATTATTAAAAATAAACCCACTAAAAAAGCAATCGCATTTTTAAACGACATTAAAAACAAAACTGCTAAAATTATCCAAAAATATCTTTTCGCCTTTTCTCCCTGAAAATTCATAAATGCTGTTTACTGATGTAATTAATCTCTATTATACACTATTTTAGAAAATAACAAGCTTATTTTATAGACAAGCTGACGGTTTATGTTATATCATTCTGTTATATCAATAACTTGTTCTTTAACTCAAACTAGGAAGGTGCTCTTGCTGGATAATAACAGGAAAATAATTACCAAAGAAGAAATTTGGAAAACAATGGAGATTCTCAACGTGAATAAAGAAGAGGCTGTTCTTGTAATAAGAGATGCTCGAAATCAATTGTCGGAATCTTCAAACGCTTCTATCGGTTATAAACTTTTTCTTAAAGAGTTGGAATGTTGGAAAGAAGATCTTCCTGATGTTCCAGAATATTATCAAAGAAGTTCTAAAATTGTAAGGAAGGGAGATCTTAAATGAAAACAATTTTAAATGGTATTTTTGTTTTAATTGCAAATTTTTTACGCGTCATTGTATTTAAGCTGGATACAAGAATGAGACTTCACAATTCCAGCGAAAAAGGAGAAAGACCTATAAAAAAATATGTTAGAGGGTTGTTAAGATATAATCCTCCCAACCAAATAAGCAAAAAATTTTTTTCTCAACGCCTTGAAAAATTAGAAGAAATTTTAAAAAAATATTTCCGAGAGCAAAAAATTTCCGAAAGTTGTTTGAGGAGTTTATCAAGAAAACTTCAAGCAAAGATGAAAAAACTGGCTTGAATTCAAGAATTACAAAAAAGCCGGAGATGGCTAATCTAATCTCCGGTTTTTGCTATTCTCTATTTTTTCCCGCTAATTGTCCACAAGCGCCTTGGATATCGTCCCCTAAGCTTTTTCTAATAGTGCAATGAACTTTTTCTTGTTTGAGATCCTCTTTAAACCTTTGGGCGGTTTCTCGGGAAGAAGCTTTAAACGCTCCTTTAACGGAATTATAACGGATTAAATTAACGTGAAGCATTTGCATTTTTCCGATTGATTTTAAAAATAGCGCTAAGCGCAAAGCGTCCTCTGCTGAATCATTAATTCCCGCCAAAAGAATATATTCGATAAAAACTTTACGGGTATTGGTTTTAAAATAATTTTGCAAAAAAGCTTTCAAATCACTCAAATTATATTTTTTGTTAATGGGCATATACAAATCCCTTTTTTCATCATCAGCAAAATGTAAAGACAAGGCCAGATTAACTTGAGGAAAATCTTTAGCGAAAGCTTCCATTCCTGGTAAAATTCCGGCAGTTGAAACCGCAATGTTTCTTCGTCCAAAATCGAAAAATCGCTCGTCAATCAAAATTTCAAGACTTTCTTTAACATTTTTCCAATTCAAAAACGGCTCCCCCATTCCCATATAAACAATATTCAAAAATTGCCCGGATATTTTATTTTTTCGTAAATATTGTTTCCAAAATAAAACCTGACTGGTAATTTCATCTGTTGAAAGGTCTCTTTTTAGTCCTCCCTTCCCTGTTGCACAAAAAACACATCCCAAAGCACAACCCACTTGAGTTGAAACACAAGCCGACCAATGTCCTTCCTTAGGTGCCATTAAGACTGTTTCGATTAATTCACCATCTTCCAATTCTAAAAGCGCCTTGAGGGCGTCTTTATTTTTTGAAACCAAAACTCTGGATTTTTTAAAAGGTAGAATTTTCAATTCTTCTTCCAGCTGACCTCTTAACTCTTTAGAAACCGTCGAAATTTCAGAAAATAAATCTATCGAATCTTTAAAAATCGCTTTACAAATTTGTTTAAAACGAAAATCAGGTTCTTTTCTTACTTTCAAAAATTTCTCCAGTTTTTTAACTTCCATAGATATTTAATAAAAATAAATTTTAACGTCCATTAATCAATGGACTGCTTCCAGTCACCCTTTTTACTGCAATTTTCTAATTCTGGCTAAATTATCTAAAAATTGTTTTGCCTTAGCTAACGCTAAAGCTTCAAAAATTTTAAAATAATTTATCTCAAAATTAATAAATTTCGAAACAAAACTGTAATTGGAAACAGTCCCATTAAACCACAAAAACCTTTCATTGGCAAAATAAAAACCCTCTTTCGAGGATTTTTATGCTAAATACTAATTCACATCCCCAATTGAATTCCCATTTTGTAGCCGAACCAAATTCCGACTATGCCACCAAAACCGCTCAAAAGCACTGCGGGTAATGAAAGGGAGCTTCCGCCCCAAAGTAAAGGTAAATAATTCCCCGCCGTTAAGCCGATTGTGGCACAAACCATTATTAAAAATTTCATATTATTTTCTTTTTACACTTTAAATCTTTTATTTTATCTACTGTTATCATACACTAGAGTCTGATAGCAGTTTATCTTTTTATTTTTTTATTCCTTACGTATATCCTTACATATGTCATTACATATGTAAGGATATAACTTTAAAAATTTTTTACTTTTAATTAATTTTTGCTATATATATCGTTATATAGACATAACAAATTATTTCAGTTATTTTTATTTTAAAATCAAGGCTATTTTATTTGATTTGGTTAATTTTTTGATTCGAAATTCTTCTGCGGAAGCCTGAGAACGATTTTTTAATTCTGCAGAATAAACCATTTTTACTGGCCGACGAGAAGAAGTATAACGCGCTCCTAACTTGGATTCATTGTGTTCAGCCACTCGCCTTTTTAAATCAGTAGTAATTCCAGTATACAAAGTTTTATCAACACATTCAAGAATATAGACATAATACATAATAAATTTTATTTATTTTTTCTAAGTCGCCAGTGACGTTTTTCGATGTAAACTATTCTCCACCAAGTTTGACCGAGAAAATAACCCCCAACAATTCCTAAAATTGGAAAAGTAAATTGAGCCCAGAAAGGTAAAGCGCACCAACCAATTCCGAAAAAAATTGATCCTTTAACCATTTTTCCTTGAGCAAAAGCAGACTTAATGATAAACATTTCCAACCAAGCATGAATTATAAAACTCAGCATAATTCCCAAAAAAATTGTCAAAATCAAATAAATTATCTTTTTTGTTTTCATATTAATGTTTTTATTCAAATTTTAAATAATGAATAGTCGCGATAACTAATTGCTTAAGTCGGGATGCTGGGAATTGAACCCAGGTTGCATGACCCCCAGCCATACGTACTACCATTATACTACATCCCGGTGAAATAAAATTTCACAATTTCCAATTTTTAAATAATTTTTAATGTTTTAATTTTTTAAACACTAAAATAATACTTACAAATTAAAAAATCTCATAAATTTAGAATATAAACTTTAATGAAGGTTGTCAATTCAAACAGTTGCGAGTAAAATCAGTTTATAAGTATAATCTTATTTTTTTTAAAATAACAACAAAAAAATGAAACTTGACTGGAAAAAATCTTTGATAATTTTAGTAGCGATTTTAATGCTGGGTGGTTTTTTGCGAATTTACGAACTTGATAATATGTCTTTGAAAGCCGACGAATTTATCGGGGTCAATATTAGCCAAGGACATCATCAAACTGGACAATGGAAGTTTTGGGAATGGAACAAGAATGAATTAACCGATAGCGACTACACTCGTGGTCAAGTTTATTATCTACAAGTTAGTAAACTTCTAGATTTTGCCTCTCCTACAGAATTTAACTTTCGACTAATCAGTGTTTTGTGGGGATTGCTGGGAATAGTTTTAATGTTTTTGGCCGGCTATTTTTATTCTAAAAATTTTATTATTGCCCTTTTAAGTGCTTTTTTATGGACGGTTAGTATTTCGGCGATTACTTTTGACCGTCACTTAAGAATGTATGCAATGTTTGCTCCAGTTTATTTAATTTTAGCCACTTTGAGTTATCAATTTTTAGAAACAATTCCTCAAAAATCCAAAACCCTTTTTTCTCAATTATCCGAAAAAACAAATCTAAATTGGAATTATTTTATTCCAGCTTTTGCTTTTTTGATTTTAGCTTTCGCTACTCATTTTTTAACTATCAATATTTTTCCAACTATCGGAGTTTATATTTTAATTTTTGCTATTTATGAATGGAAAAAAAATAATCAACTTTCCAATAAATATTCTTGGTTATTACTATTACCACTTCTTTCTTTGATTTTACTCTTTTTCACTGGTTTTATTGGTAGAGCAAGTGCATTTTTAGGTTTTATGGAAAATAATTTTGGTCATTTTGAAAATATCACCGTTGATTATAGCCACACTTTATTAGCAGTCACTTTTTTTATTATTGGAGCGATTGGCTTAATCAAACAAAATATCAAAAAAAACACTTGGCTTTTGTTGTCTTTTCTAATTCCTTTTTTATCAGCAGTTTTTATTTGGGATCGATCTTCTGGTGCTCAGTATATTTATTTAGTTCAAACCTTTCAAACCATCATAATTGCAGCTGGAATTTATTTTATCGCAAAAAAAATAACCGAAGTTTTTTCTCAAAAAAAATGGTATTTATTTTTCAAAAACAATGCGCTTCAAAAAGGCTTAATATTCGGAAGTTCTATTCTATATTTGTTTTTAATTCTTTATAATTTTAATTATTTTTCTCAAACTGATAGTTTTTATCAAAATAAAACCAAATGGGGCCATTCTAATTATAAGGAAGTTTTTGCCTACTACATAAAACATCACGAAAAAAATGATTTATTAGTGACTAGAAATTTCAGAAATTATTATTATGCCGATAGTAATCTTTCGGTTTTTGATTTTGGGGGTGAACATCAACCCGAAAAAGAATTGAATTTAGAAAAACTTAAAACCCTGGAAAAACAAAACGGTTCAATTTGGATTGTTATTAGTGATAATGATTTTGATTATATTAAAGGTGAGGCGCGTCATTACATCAGAGACAGCTACCGATTAATTGAAACTAAATACACTGGTGATTCGATGGAGATTTGGAAGAAATCTAATTAATTTCAAAACTTCTACCTCAGTAAGCCTTTGGCGAGACAGGCAAATTATACCAAATCAACTCTAAATATCAAATAACAAAATCCCAATAAAAAACTCGCCTTTAACGAGTTTTTTAGTTTGAAATTTAGATTTTGGATTTGATTTGCCCGTCTCGCGTCGCTTGCCGAGGCGGAAGCTTTGATATTCTCGCTAGAGATACTTTTTCCCTCGCACCTCTAGTTCCTTAATAACTTTCTTTATATTTTGTGCTTTAGACTTGGAACAAACCAGCAGAGCGTCTTTGGTGTCAACAATAACAATATCATCCAAACCAACTGTTGCAATCAACTTCCCTTCCTCTCCATAAATAATTGAATTAGAAGTATTGATATTTAATCGTTCGCCTCGGACCAAATTTCGTTTCTCATCAGTTTTAGTCATTAAATTTTCATGCAAAGTATCCCAACCTCCAATGTCTTTCCAATCAAAATCACCTTTGATAATCAAAACATTTTCTGGCGATATTTTTTCCATAATAGCATAGTCGACAGAAATTTTTTCCATTTTCCCATAAATTTTATTAATTTCAGCTCGATCTCCTTTTCCGATAGCCTCTTTAATCTTCATTAAATCAGCGTAAAGTTCAGGTGCATATTTTTTATAGGCTTCTAAAAATAATTTTGGGGTCCACATATAATAATTGGCGTGCCAAAGATAATTTCCTTCTTCCAAATACTTTTGCGCTGTTTTAAAATCTGGCTTTTCGGTATGATCTTCAAACTGATAAAATTCAACTCCATCTTTTTCTAAAACTCTCTTGCCAATTTTAGTGTAGCCGAGCGCTGTATTGGGACTAGTTGGATAAATAGAAATATCAAGCAATTTTCCAGTTTCATTAATAACTTCTTCCGCTTTTCTAATCGCTTTAATAAATTTATCGAGTTGTCCAATATAATGGTCAGAAGGGATAAAGGCAATCGGTTCATTTTCATCTTCTAGCGAAAGTCTCAAGGCTGCATAACCCATCGCCGGAGCAGTGTCTTTTTTGTCTGGTTCGATTATAATATTTTTTTCTGGAAAATCAGGTAGAATTTTTTTTAAAGGCTCAATTAGACTTTCAGTTGTCGCAATATAAATTTTATCAGCCGACCAATCCTCAAATCTATCCAGAGTTTCCTCTAAAATAGTTTTATCAGAAATAAGTTTGCAAAATTGCTTTGGTTGATTTTTTCGACTCATTGGCCACAATCTTGTTCCCCCTCCTCCAGCTAAAACTACTATTTTCATAAAATTAGTTCTTAAGGTTTATACAGTTGGAAAATCAAAAGTTTCAGAACAGTTTGTTTGAATTATCACTAGCCTGTCCTTCATCCATCGCTTTATTGGCCATTTCATCAGCTTCTTTATTTTTTTCCCTAAAAATATGAGTTATTTCAACTTTTTTGAAATCTAACATTAAATTCCAAATTTCGATAAACATTTTTTGAATATTTTCATTATTCAGCTTATATTGATGATTTAATTGTTTAACCATCAACTCGGAATCAGCGAAACATTTCAAAACAGCTTCTTTCGATTTAGTTTTTCCGATCAACTGTTTGGTTTTTTTAAGCGCAAAAATTAAGGCTTGATATTCAGCTTCATTATTAGTGATTTTGTCTCCCAAAAATTGACTATATTTTTTGGTTTCATTGGGAAATTTTAGCACCGCACCCACTCCTGCAATTCCAGGGTTGCCTCTTGATCCTCCATCGGTAAAAATATTTATAATATTGTTTTCCATTATTTTTCATTAATTACTGTTTTAAAACCACAAATTTTTTCTGGTACTTTAATTTTTTTGCTATAATTTTTTTCAAAAATTAAATTAAATTGAGGTTTTTTTTCTTCGATTATTATTTCAGCTTCAATAAAACCCTCCAAACTTTCAAATAATTTTTGATTATCAGTAAATGCTTTTTCGGCTTTTTCTAAAGTAATTTCAGCATCATCATTCCGATTATATCTATTATCAAAATCACACTTTTCTTCGATTTTCTTTTTACCTAAAGAAACAGCAAAATCACATTGAACTGCTAAACCAAGAATTAACAAAAAAATTATCAATAAAGTAAGCGTCCTAATTCTCGTTCTTATATTTTTTTTACGTTCTTTTTCAAATTTAAATTCATTTTCAGGCTCAAAAAACTCAACCATTAAATTATGAAATTAATTTATTAAATAAATTACCAAATTCTTCCTCTGAATAATAATTCAAAATAAACCGACCACCTTTTCGGCCTTTTTTTATAACCACTTTTGTTCCTAGCGCTTGACTGATTTTATCTTCAAATTCCAATATTTCAGGAGCTTGTTTTAAATTACTTTCATTATTAAATTTCGGATTATTTATTTTTTTAACTTTTTTTTCGGTCTCTCGAACACTAAGCTCGGTTCTGATAATCTCATTAGCTATTATTTCACGTTTATTTTTATCTTCAAGACTTAATAATACTCGGGCATGACCTTCACTAATTTCACCTTTTTTAAGCTTTTGCTTTATAGAAGATGAGAGATCTAAAAGTCGCAAAGTGTTGGAAATAGTTGAACGATTTTTACCCACCTGACTGGCAATTTCTTCCTGAGTATAATGAAACTTGTCAACTAATCTTTTGTAAGCCTCGGCTTCCTCAATGGCGTTCAAATCATGCCTTTGAACATTTTCAATTAAAGCCCATTCCAATTTTTCTTTATCACTAATTTTCTTAACAATAACTGGCACTGTTGCTAAACCATTTTTTTGAGAAGCTTTAAATCTTCGCTCTCCAGCAACTAGTTCGAAACCACCTTCTGGTCTTTTCGTCACGGTTAAAGGTTGAATTACTCCGTGTTTTCGAATCGAAGATGCCAATTCTTCAAGTTTATTTTCATCAAAATATTGTCGAGGTTGAAATGGATTAGCTTTAATTTCAGTCACTTCCACTTCCAAAACTGAATTTGTAGAAAAATCTTGATTTTCTTTCTTGTCTATTTTTTTAATCACCACTTCGCTGTCCAATTCTTTGGAGATGAAATCCTTTTTTTCGCTTTTATTATTTTCAATATCCGAATCGCCAGAAGGGTTTCTTCGTGGAATTAAAGATGATAATCCTTTTCCTAATCCTCCTTCTCTGGACATTTTTATTTTTTATTGATTATAAGCCTGTCTCCAATTGCCTTTTTTATCTTGCAATAACTTCTTCAGCTAATTGACGATAAGCCTGCGCTCCCTTGTTGAATCGGTCAAAATGTAAAATTGATTTTCCGAAACTAGGCGCCTCAGCCAATCTAACCGTTCGAGGAATTACTGCATTAAAAACATTTTCTGGAAAATATTTTTTGACTTCCTTGACAACTTGTCTAGCCAACCGATTTCTCTTGTCATACATAGTCAAAACTATCCCCGTAATGTCTAAGTCTGGTTTTAGATTTTCTTTTACTAAATCAATCGTATTGAGTAGTTGCCCTAGTCCTTCTAAAGCAAAATATTCAGTTTGAACTGGAATAACAACTTCGCTAGAAGCTACTAATCCATTAATAGTCAAGAGACCTAAACTTGGAGGCGAATCAATTATTACAAAATCGTAATCGTCCTTGATTTGATTTAAAACTTTTTTTAACTGAAATTCTCGATCTTTCACTCCCACTAATTCCACGGCTGCCCCAGAAAGTTCTTGATTAGAAGGTAATAAATCAAGTCCTTCGGTATTAATATTAACAATAATTTCCTTGGGATGAATTTTAGATACCAAACTATCGTAAAGACTTTTTTTAAGACCTTGAGTGTCAACTCCTAATCCGCTAGAAGCATTTCCTTGGGGATCCAAATCAACCAATAAGACCTTTTTTCCAGCAGAATTCAAATAAGTAGCCAAATTGACTGCCGTGGTTGTCTTTCCCACTCCTCCTTTTTGATTTACCAGTGCTATTATTCTTGCCATAAAAAAATCATTAGAAATTGTAATTCTTAATGGGACTGTTTCCAGTTACAGTTTTGCCTGCCTCAGTAAGCCTTAGCGAGACGGGCAGTAAAAAGGGTGACTGGAAATAGTTCCTTGTCTCAGTATATCAGAATTTTAATTTATTCAAAAGCCAAAATTTTCAATAATCTTTTTAGCCTTGATAATTTCATTTGGATGGGTAGAAGCACCCGCGGTCAAAAAGACATTAGTGTCCTTCGAGAACCATTTTTGAGAAATATCCCCAGCTCTTTCAATGTGATGAGTTTCGATTTTTTTAGCTCTTCCAATCTCAACCAATTTGGTAGTATTACTAGAATGGAGACCGCCGATTACCACCAATAAATCTGTTTCTTGTTCAATTTCCATCACTTCTTGTTGTTTTTGCGTAGCATCTAAACAAATAGTATTTTCAACTTTGAAATCAGCTTTTAGTTTTTTCAAACCTTTTACGATTTCTTCTAATTTAGAATTTTTTTGAGTAGTCTGACAAATCACTCTTATTTTTCCCGAAAGTTTATTTTTAATTCTCATCAAATCTTCCCAGCTATTTACAATTAAAGCTTGATTTTCAGCTCTGGAATTAAGACCTTTTACTTCGATATGATTTTTATCCCCAATGATAAGAACTTGAAATCCTTGTTTCTTAAATTTTTCAGCCCAATTCTGAGCCTTTTTAACAAAAGGGCAAGTTGTATTAATTATTTCAGAAGTTCTTTTTTTAATCAAATTTAAATCTTCCAAAGTAATTCCATGACTCCTAATTATAAAAATAGAGTCGTTTTTAAAATCTTTTAAATCGTCAATTATTTTCAAACCTTTTTCTTTTAAATTTTCAATCATAACCGGATTGTGAATTAAATCGCCCCAACAATAGACTTCCTCTTTAGCGTTTTTCAAAACATCCTCCACTAAACCCACTGCTCTTCTAACTCCAAAACAAAATCCAGCATTTTGGGCTATTTTTATCTTGATATTATTCATTATTTTTTCTTAATGCTTCAGTTAATTTAAAATAGAAAGTTAAATTATGAATAGAGGCCAATCGACTTCCTAACGGCTCATTGACATCAAATAAATGACGAAGATAAGCTCGGGAAAAATTTCTGCAAAGTGGACAATCGCAATATTTGTCAATTTTGTTTAAATCGGTTTTAAATTTAGCATTTTTTATATTAATGGTTTCGTGAAAATCTTGATTTTTAATTAAATCGATTTTTTCTGGATCATCCTTCCAAAGAAACAATCTTCCGTGTCTTCCCTCTCGAGTTGGAATAACGCAATCAAACATATCGACTCCACTCAAAACTCCTGCTACGACTTCGTCAGGTCTTCCTAGTCCCATTAAATAACGAGGACAATCTTTTGGTAAATGCGGTAAGGTCCATTTTAAAATTTCTTTTAATTTTTCTCGAGGTTCACCAACTGCCACTCCACCGATTGCATAACCGTCAAAACCAATTTTCACCAAATCTTGAGCCGATTGAATTCGAAGTTCTTCATAATTAGAGCCCTGAACTATTCCGAATAACAAAGGCTTCTTTTTTCTTCCCTGGGTCTTTTCGTCAAAATATTCTTTACATCTTTTAGCCCAACGAGAAGTTAACTCAAGAGATTTTTGGGCCTGCTCTCGACTGCAAGGATATGGAGGACATTCGTCTAAACACATTATTATATCAGTGTCTAAATCCAATTGAATTTGAATCGAATCTTCCGGACGCATAAAATATTTATTTCCATTCTTAGAATCAGTAAAAGCCACTCCTTCTTCGCTCAATTTCACGCCCGATTCGCCAAAACGTTCTTTAGCTCGCTCACCCAAAGAAAAAATTTGAAAACCTCCACTATCGGTTAAAATTGATTTATCCCAATTCATAAAACTGTGTAAACCATTTTTATATTGCTTAATAAGATCAGTTCCTGGTTTAAGCCATAAATGGTAGGTATTCCCCAAAACAACCTCGAAGCCGATTTCTTTGATTTCGTTTGGCAAAAGCGTTTTCACTGCTCCTCGAGTAGCAATAGGCATAAAAAGCGGAGTTGTCGCTTGTCCGCTTTTTGTTTTTAATTTTCCTAATCGACCGAAATCAGTCTCTCTTTCAATTTTAAAATTCATAATCTCTAATACGGCTAAGTTTAAATTCCTTTAAGTTTTTAATTATATCCTTTTCTACAAATTTTTCAAACCCTTCAAATTTAATCGAATTAATAAAATTTAAATCATCATCGCCTTGATTTGATTGAGGTTTAATGCCAATTTGAAATATCAATTCTTCGGCTGGATACTGATAACCTACTTGAGGATCAATAGAATTTAATTCCCATTTTAATTCGTTACTTCTTTCATTAAAAACAACGCTACCAGAACTTCGATGAAAAGCATTTTTCCAAATAATTCCAGAAGGTAATAGAATCGATAAACTAGATTTTTCTATTTTGTTTAAATTATTTTTTAAAGTAATTTTTAATGAAAAAGTTGTTTCCTCTCCAATTTTCAAAGGAATTGGTCCAGAATTCTTAAAAACGCTTTCTCCAAATTCACCTGAAACTAAAACATCTAAATTAGTATTAACTTTAACTTCTTTTTTCTCGGAATAAATTTCCTTGTTATTCAATAAAGATGTATCCACATTCAAACTACCAATTCTAGCTTGATTCGTAATAGTTTGATTGGTCTTATTTTTTTCAGGAGTAAAATCTGTTTTTAACACTAAATCAAAAAATATCGAACCGCTCTCCCCTGGATTAAGAATTTTAAGAGTTGGAATATCAGAAGCCCTCCAGGTTATTTCTTGTTTTTCTTGATCATAGTGACCCGAGCCAGCTTCGACTAAAGAATGATTTATCAAATTAGTTTTGATAGTTTCCTTTAGAATAAGATCGGTAAGAGGATTGGTCGAATTATTTTTAAAATTTATTTTATATCTTAAAATATTTCCCAAATAAGCAGTCTGGGTACCTATATCAATTCCGCTAACAATTTCTTGATTAATTACAATCCTAGAAGGGACAACCTTGACGGTTTCTTCTGCTAAGGATATTTTCGATAGAATTCCCTTCTCATTTAATATCCCTATCTTTCCGGTCATTCGTTTGACAGAATCCATTTCGCCATTAAAATTACCTAAAATCTCTACTTCCAATTTAGAGTTGGCTTTTAGCTGGGGAATTTTAAATCTATTTTCCAAATCATTTAATTTTACTAAGTCTGATCCTACCAAACTAAATCCTTCAGGATAATCCATTTCCAAAACTAAATTATCAAAATCGCTAGAAGTATTATTTGTTAAAACAGCCATCATAGCCAAGGCTTCTCCATTGGTGACCTCTTGCTGTGAAACTAATGAAAAATCAACCACGGCCCCTCTAATATTAAGTGCGTAAGTTTCCTTATCATTAAAGACACTGCTAAAATTTGCTGGCTCATAATAAAAATCGGTAATTAAATGAACTTGGTTCTCCCGAGGGGAAAAAACACTAAATTTTAATGGATATTCTTTTGTTTCATGAGGTCTAATATCTCCGATATCAATATAAAAACTATTGGCAGTATTTATTTTAACAAAATTCATAATAACAGGAGATACTTCTTCGGAATAATCTATTTTTATTCTAGTATTTCTAAGGGCAACCCTATTATCATTGTGAATTAAAAGTTTATAATCAAATGTTTCACCACTTTTAATCTCTTGATTTCCCTGAAATTCAATAGTAATATTTTCTTGGCTAAAAGCCCCTTGCTTATATCGAACATAATTAATTATGCCACCGATTAGAACAAAAGCTATAATTACAATCCCACCAATTATTTTAATTTTATTTTTATCGAATTTTTTAACCGCCATTTTTATTTCCGGCTGAACTTTTTCTAATTGCTTGCTAACTGGATCTTTTTTGAAATAAAGATCACCTTTTTCAGTTGATTGTTTCTCGAATTTTGAATTCAAATTTTCAACATCTTTTTTGTCATTTTCGTCAATATTGTATTGATCTGACGAATTTTTTCGCTTCGTTAAATCTTCATTTTCCTTATTATAAAGCCTTCTGTGCAAATCTCTTAAAGCTACCATTTTTATTTTTGTTAGTTATTTGTTAAAATTATATCAAATAGATTCTCTAAAAACAAGCTTTTGTCTTGAAAAATAAAAAAAATCAAAGCATAATAAATTAAAGAAAAATAATTTTAATTAAAATAAAAAAACTCTGAAAAAAACTGAAAAGAAATTTAAAATAATTTGGCCTCAATTTTTATTGAGATTCTTTTTGCTAATTATTTTAATTATTTTAATTTGCGTTGGATTTTTATTTAAAAAAATTTATAATTTCGAAAAAATTGTTATTTCAAATAATAATCAAGAACAATCTTCCACTATTTTCACTACTACTAAAAATTTAATCATCCATAATGACAAACAATTAAAAGGAGAAAATCGAGAAAGAATAAACGTTTTGCTATTAGGAATGGGAGGTGAGGGACATAAAGGAGCCTATTTAACTGATACTATCATCTTAGCTTCTATTAATCCTGTTAATTATGACACCGCTTTAATCTCAATTCCTCGTGATTTATATGTTGAAATTTCAAATACGCAAGTTTACACTAAAATTAACGCTGTTTACGCTTATGGAAAAAGTAACTCTATTAAAAAAACTTCTGCCATCGAGCCTCTTAAAAAAACTGTTGAAAAAATTACTGGTCAACCAATTGATTATTATTTAAGTATTAATTTTGAAGG
>CAZXUS010000021.1:0-16946 GCA_964643985.1 uncultured Bdellovibrionales bacterium
TCGATGTCTTCATATCCTCGATCAATCTGATAAATATTATCAATCGTCGTAGTTCCATGAGCAATCATCCCCGCCAAAACCATTGTAATTCCAGCTCTTAAATCAGGACTAGTTAATTTCTTGCCATACAAACTCGTTGGACCAGAAACTACCACCCGATGCGGATCACACATTACAATCGCTGTTCCCATTGAATTCAGTTGATCAGTAAAAAATAATCGTCCTTCAAAGATTGTTTCGTGAATTAAGGAAATCCCTTCAGCTTGAGTCATCAACAAAGTATAAGGAGGTTGCAAGTCAGTTGCAAAACCTGGATATTCGTGAGTTGCTATCGAGGTTGCCTTAAGTCGTTTCCCTTTCTTAACTTTCACATAATTTTCACCAATTTCCAAATCAGCTCCGGCATTTTTTAAAACTGGCAAAAAAGCTCCCAAATGTTCCGGTATACAATCCGTCACAGTAATTTCGCTCTTGCAAAGCAACCCCATCATAATAAAAGTTCCTGCTTCAATTCGATCAGGAATCACGTCGAAAGTTCCAGCTGAAATTTTTTCAACTCCTTCAATAACGATCATTGAAGTTCCAGCGCCCTTAATTTTAGCACCATTATTATTCAAATAATCTGCCAAACTTTTTATCTCTGGTTCCATCGCACAATTTTTCAAAACCGTTTTCCCTTCCGCTAAAACCGCCGTCATCATCAAAGCCTCCGTCCCCGTGACAGTCACCTTTGGAAAAAATATTGTTGTTCCGACTAATTTTGTTTCATCTGAACTAATTTTAAAACCATCATCATTCCATTCCACTTTTCCTCCCATTTTTTGAAATCCATTCAAAAACAAATCTATTGGTCTTTTACCAATTACACACCCTCCGGGATAAGTCATATCAACCTCTCCAAACCGTGCTAAAAGTGGACCAACTAACAAGATTGAAGCTCTTAATTGTTTAACTAATTCCCCTTGAAGATTTCCGTTCTCAACTCCCACAGGATCAATCATCACCTTTTTATTTTTCTTGTCTTTTTCTATTATCGCGCCCAACTCCTCCAAAATTTCCAGCATCCGTTGGGTATCCTCAATAAAAGGAAAATTTTCAATAACAATTGCTTCTTTCGTTAAAACTACTGAAGCCAAAATTTTCAAAGCCGAATTCTTAGCTCCATTAACCTTAATCTCCCCTTTTAATTCACATCCTCCTTGAATTTCAAATTTTTGTTCTAATTTCATATTTTTATTAAAAAGAATATTTCTAAAATTATATTATCATATTTTGAACATCAAAACAAAATATTTTCAATGTTGATGTTTAACTCCTTTTTTAACTAAGTACAAATTAACCGGATAAGCCGCTAAAAATCCGCCCGTCAAAGCCAATAACATTCCCAGCCAAAATATCGGACTGCTCAAGCCAGCACTCATAACTCCTGGAGTATAAATTTCAATTAAAACTTCAGCTGTTTCCATTACGGCAATTGAAACAAACTCAGAAATAAAAATTATCTTAAAGGCTTCTTTAAATTTTTTGTTAGCCCTTAGTAAGGGAATCATTCCCAATAAAAAGCCAAATAAAAAGCCCAAAACCACTCCTATTATCAATGAAATCAAAGTGGATAATCCCAACATAATCCCCAAAATCACTCCGATTACCTCGCCTATTCCACACCCAGTCAAACAATGCCAAGTTGCCGAAAAAGCCAATTTGGAATCATTTTTTTCAGAATAAAAATTATGTTGTTTGTTCATAATAGAGATAGTTTAAAAAACATCTCCTTAGTCAAAAACTTACTTTTATATTTTAATATTAGCACAAATTAAAAATTATTACCCACTAAATTATTCCCAAATCAAATTTGGGAAAAATTGAAAATCAAATTTAAATCGGAAATCTCTATAATTAGTAGCTTTCCGATTGAGTGAGGAGCTTGATTTTATCTAACAAAAAATTGGTGAATCCTCTTAGAAAAAAGAGTCAAATCCCCATTCTTCCAAAATTTTCTTACGAATATTCTTAAAAATATCCTCAAGCAAATCCATTAAAAAATCAATGATTTTTTTCATAAACATTTTTCCTTCCCCTAATTAATCTCATCATACAACTTCGAACTAAAAAGAAAACTAAAAAATATTTTTTATTATCAAAAAAACACAACGACCAGAAAGCCGTTGCGTTTAAAAAAATTCAAATTTATTTTATCACCCAACTTTTTCTTTTTTCTTCTTTTTCTCGACGACTTTTCCAACAATCTCATCGAATCGTTCTTTCTCGATAGTTTCTTTTTCCATTAATTCTTTAGTAATTTTTTCAAGAATTTTTTCATTTTTATTTATAGTATCAGTGCTAATTTTTAAGGCCTCGGCAATAATTACTTCCACTTCAGCGTCAATTTTTTCGGCCATTTTTTCAGAATATTCAGCTTGATCATGAAACTCTTTACCCAAAAATACTTGATCGTGACTAGCCCCATAAGTAATTGGTCCAAGTTTACTCATTCCAAATTTCGTGACGATTTTTCGAGCTAGATCCGTAGCCCGTTTTAAATCATTAGAAGCCCCTGAAGTCACTTCTCCATAAATTTTTCGCTCGGTTGCATAACCCGCCAACAAAACTGCAATTTGATCCATAAAATATGATTTGAAATACAATCGTTCATCGCTCTTGGGCGCATTCAAAGTATAACCGGCCGCTCTTCCCCTAGCAATAATTGAAACCTTCTGAACATTGTCTGCTTTGGGAAGAATTGTGGCCACTAAAGCGTGTCCAGCTTCGTGATAAGCAGTAATTTCCTGTTCTCTTTCCGTCACGACATTACTTTTTCGCTCTGGTCCCAGAATAACTTTTTCAATCGCTTCTCGTAATTCATCCATTGTGATAGCAATTTTTCTTCTTCGAACTGTCAAAATAGCCGCTTCATTCAAAAGATTAGCTAAATCAGCTCCAGAAAAACCAGCTGTTCGTTCTGCGATTTGTCTAATATTAATTCCTTTGGCAAACTTTTTACCAATTTGATGAATTTTCAAAATTGCTTCTCGTTCGTTTATATCAGGATTATTCAAAACTACCTGTCGGTCAAAACGTCCTGGTCGAAGTAAAGCTGGATCTAAAACATCCGGCCGATTAGTAGCCGCAATAACAATCACGCCTAAACCAGTATCAAAACCATCCATTTCTACCAAAATTTGATTCAAAGTTTGTTCTCGCTCATCATGTCCACCACCGACACCTGTTCCTCGTTGACGACCAACTGCATCAATTTCATCCACAAAAACAATCGCCGGAGCATGTTTTTTGGCCTGCTTGAATAAATCTCGAACCCTGGAGGCTCCAACTCCCACAAACATTTCTACAAATTCTGATCCAGAAATTGAAAAGAATGGAACGTTTGCTTCTCCAGCCACTGCTTTAGCTAACAAAGTTTTGCCAGTGCCAGGAGCGCCTAATAACAAAAATCCTCGAGGAATTTTGGCTCCCATATTAATAAATTTCTTAGGATTTTTTAAAAAATCCACTACCTCATAAAGTTCCTCTTTGGCTTCTTTGGCGCCAGCGACATTAGCAAAAGTAATTCTTTTTTTCTTATCTTTATTGGGAATAAACATTCGAGCTTTACTAGCGCCAAAAGACATTGCTTGATTTCCCCCTTTTTGAGCTTGCTTCATTAAAAACCAAATGAAAAAAGCAATTAATAAAAATGGCAATAAAAATGGCAAAATTATATTCACAAAAACATTGGCCCCGCTAGTATCCTGAATATCGATCTTCAAACTCCCCAAAGCTTCCTTCGAAACTCCAATATTATTCAAAGATTCCGCCAAAGCTGCTTGAGGTTCTTTTATCGATTCTTGCTTGTCTCCATTTTTTAATTCAATCATCAATTTATCACCCTCAACCTTAATGTTTTCAACTTCATCTTTATTTATTTCTTGAGCCAATTGACTTAAAGAAATTTTCTCAGTTGGTTTTAATGGAGTTGTATATAAAGAAATTAAACCGAAAACTAATAGAATTACTACCAATCCGATTCCAATCTTTTTTTTCATTCCATTGTCGTTTTTTAAGATTTTCATATTTAACTTAATTTTAATTATTGAAATAGTTCCATCCACTGTTAGACTTTACTAAAGATAACATGATTATTATTTTTTATCAAAACAATTTTTCCAATTTGCATCTTCTGTTTTTTGGATTTTTCACTTTCGATGATTTTTTTAAACTCCAAAAAATTATTGTAAGAAATATTTTTTAAATCCCCCTTCAACTCTAAAATCGCTTTTCTAAAAATTGCTTTCCAAATCCCAATTGGCATTTTTTTAAGACTTAAAATATCCAAAACTAATTTTTCTTTTCCTATTTCAATTAAATCTTTAAAAATCTTACTGACTAAAAATTTATTAAGTTGATTTTCAGCTTGTAAATTAGTCACCAATTTCCCTAGACTTTCACTAGCATTAAAATTAAAATTTTCTTCCAAAAAAGGAATTAATTTTAATCTAATTTTATTTCGAGTAAAATCAGTCTTTAAATTAGTTTTGTCTACCTGAAATTTTTGTTGATTTTCTTTCAAAAATTCTAAAATTTCGGATTTAGTAAAATTTAAAAACGGTCGAATGATAAAATTATTTTTAGCTAACATCCCAGTCAAACCTTGTAATCCCGAACCTCTTAATAAATTCATCAAAAAAGTTTCGGCTTGATCATCTTGCGTGTGAGCCACTGCGATTTTATCAAACCCCGATTCCTGCCTGATTTCTTCAAACTTTTGATAACGAAAATCTCGCAATTGTTCTTCTAAATTTCCAATTTCAAAAGATTTTTTATATTGAATTACTCTTAGCTCTAAATCATTTTTTTCAGCAAAATCTCGAACAAATTTTTCATCTTGATTAGAATCTTCTCCTCGCTGATGATAGTTAATGTGAATTAATTGCAATTTTAATAGATATTTTAATTGCAATTTTTTCAAAGCCAAGGCTAGACCAACGGAATCTGGTCCACCTGAAATTCCAATAATAACTCGGTCTTTTTGCTCTAAAAGTTTTTCCTGAAAAATATAGTTTTGAAGTTTTTTAATAAAAAAATTCGACATTAGAATTATTTACTCAATATAAAATTTTTAATTTTTTTGACAATTACGTTATTATCTTCATCTTCAATACAAGTATCAATTTTTTCAAGTGGAAACCATTGATATTCAATCTCTAATTTTGGACAATTTATACTTTTTAACACATAATAAAATTTTATTTTTGTTCTGCCTTCAATTGAATTAAAAGAAACCCAAATTGGTTGCAAGACATCAAGCCCTTTATTATATTTCCTAGTTAATTCCCCATCGTCAATTACTGCAATACTAGGAATTATTTTTTTAATTTCTTCTACTAATTTTTCATGAGGATATTCTTCCATGTTAACGATTGTATTAAAAACTCTCCTTTTACCTTCTATAAATTTAGTTAAAAAACTCCGATCATCATTGCAAGCGACAAAACCAACCGATTCAATAACTGCTTCATTAATACTATTTAAAGAATCAGTTTTCCCTTCAATTAGAATTTGCTTCAATTGAATAATCGCTTCTTGCAAATTGTCATTTAATAAAACTTGGTCACACTTAGGCAAAAAAGTCAATTCGGCGCGACTTCGATGAAGACGAAGTTTTACTTCTTCCTCAGTCTCGGTTCCTCTAGATTTTATTCGAGTTTCAATCTCTTCTAACGACGGTGGAATAACAAAAATCAAAATAACATCTTCTTTGTACTGTTTTTTTAATTCCATTGCTCCTAGCACTTCAATATCAGCAATATAGTCCTTTCCCGCATTAATTCGACTTTCAATAACACTTTTTAAAACTCCGTACTTATCTCCGTGAATAACTTGCCATTCAAGAAAATCTCCCTGGGAAATTTTTTCGTCAAATTCATTTTCTGCAATAAAAAACTTATCTATTCCGTTTTTTTCACCAAGCCTAGGCAACCTTGTCGTAGCAGAAGGCATTCTGATTAAATCATTCAATAACCCACAAGCACCTTCCATCAAAGTATTTTTTCCAACAGAAGGAGGACCTACTAAAATAAAAAGTTTCCCTCTTTTTTGCATTATTTTAGAAAATAAATATTTATAAAACACAATCTGACAGCCCAATAAAATAAGACTGCCAGATGCGTAGGAACTTTAAGTTAATCATTTTCTATTTTTCTTCTTTTTCGGCAGGCTTTTCTTTCTCTTCTTTAGATTCGCTTTTTTCTACTTTCACTTTTTTATCAACAGATTTTTTGACGTCTTTTATCTCACCAGTGCTTTTAGCAGAGGCAGATTTAGCTTTCATCAATTTTTCCCTATCTTTAAGTTCACCTACAAATTTCAAGCCCATTCGATGTTTATTAGGATCCATTGACATAATTTGCCATAAATAAGTTTCTCCAGTTTGGATTACTTCATCCACATTCTTTCCTGGATATCTTGAAATAAATTCAGAAATATGAGATAAACCATGAATATCTTCGTTCAAATAAACAAACGCTCCAAAGTGATTAAGCTTATTAACCACACCCTCCACGATTTCGCCAACTTTATATTTCTCGCCAACTTGAGTCCATGGATCGGCTTTCAATTCTCGCACTGACAATGAAATTCTAGTATCATCAATTGAAATAATTTTAGCTTTAACTCGGTCTCCGATAGAAACAACGTCTCGAGGATTATCAATCAATTTCCAATCAAGTTGAGAAATATGAACTAATCCTTCTAATTTATCAGCGTCATCTTTCGAGTCTGATCTAGAAGGTGGGAAAAATTTAACAAATGCTCCAAAGTCAACCACACCGCTAACTTCACCTTCAACCACGTCTCCAACTTTGAATTCCGCAATGTTTTTCTTTTCTTCTTCTTTATAAGCTTCCTTTTCAGAAACGATTAATTTCTCTTCGTCTAAAATCGCATCGATTACGCAAACTCGCATATCATTATTAACGTAGCTTTTCAAAATTTCAAAAATCTTATTTTTATCTCCATCTTCTACTCGTGGATAATGTTCAGCAGTTAATTGACTAACCGGCATAAATCCAGTAATATTATTAACTTCAACCATCAAACCACCCTTATTAGCATCCAAAATTTTAACAGAAATAATTTCGCCAGTGTCTTTCTTTTTGCTCAAATCTTTCCAGGCTTCTTCTCGAATAGCCTCCCTAACTGAAAGCTCTACGTAACCCTCTTCATTTTCTTGATCAATAACACTAGCAGTTATTTCATCGCCAGGTTTAAGTTTTTTCCGATTACTCCCAAAACCGTCCTTAACCTCTTTTCCATAAATAATTCCCACGCCCATTTCTCCCAAATCAACAAAAAGTGAATGAGTATCAATTTCGAGAACCTTACCTTTGATTTTGGTTCCTTCTTCTGGAATAACCGGAAGATTATCTTTAAGCAATTCTTCCATTTCATTTTCCGGTTTTTTTTCAGAAATTTCTTCGGAGGTTTCATCTAGATCTTCAAATAAAACTTTTTCTTCTCCATCTTCGAGCTTTAAATCAAGCTCTTTCAAATCTTTTTTAGACATATATTTTTAGAAATTAATTTCGAAATTATTCGAAATAAACTTCTTCTTGAGATAGAATCTATAAATTTAACTATTTTTAAAAAATATATAAATATACAAATTCCGAAACAAACAAAAAAGACTTAGCGATTAGCGTGTCCTTTCCACTTGTGAGATTAATGATTAATAAATTGTAGATTTAAACTAATAAACCACTCTAATAAAGAATATTATACAAGCAAAAACCCTCAGCGTCAAGGTTTCTCTGAAATTTTGCACCCAAAGGGCATTATAAATTTTGAATTTCAGCTAAAGTCATCAGTCACTCGTCAACAGTCATCAATTTGCAGAAATTTTATTATAAACAAATTTTATGAAACTATTAATTTTTTTATTTAACCGTTCATATTCTAGAAATATTTTTCTCGCCTCTTTTTTATCTAAATATTTTAAATCTTGTGAAAGAAAAATAAAATTTTGAACTTCACACAATGATCCCCAAGCATTATAATAAAATTTTATCTTATCTTTATAGTGAAACCTTCCAAATCCTTCTGCTATATTAGCTCCAATCGAAGAAGAAGCTCTCTTTAGTTGATCCACTATCCCATATTTTTCACTATTAGGAAATTTTTCTGTTGTTTTATAAATCTCAATCGACAATTTGTTGGCTTCCTTCCAAATATTTAAATCATAGAAATGAACAATTGATGACTGATTATTGTTTACTACTGACATAAATATACTAAAAATTGTAATTTACCTGCCTGCCGGTAGGCAAGGTTTAAAATTTCAAATTTTATACTTTATATTTAATCCTTAGATGAATACTTCAAGCACCTAAATCATAAAGATGAACACCTAATGACTGATTGCTGTTTACCGATGACCTACTTCTATTAAGATTTATTTACAAAATTACTAAGTACCCTCGGGTGAAAATTTGTAAATCAATAAATCTTAATAGATTTATTTTCTCGGTTTCCCCAAATACCTTCCCATCGCAATTATCGAACTCATTGCTCCTAATAAAATCCCAATTCCTAATTCAGCTGGAACAATCTTGAAAGCATTTTGTAAGAAAATATTTTCTAAAAATTGTTTAATGTAAACACTATTGGAAATTGGCAAAGCCACTCCCGAAGCCTCAGAAATAGCTACAAACTTTAAATAAACGAATGACAAAGGAATCGCAATCACAGCCGAAATAAATCCATAAAAAATTCCTTCCCAAACAAAAGGCATTCGAATGTAATTATTAGAAGCTCCAACTAATCTCATAATTTCAATTTCGCGACTATGAGCATACATAGTAATTCTGACACTATTAAAGGTAATCAAAATGGCAATAATTGCCAAAGTTATTCCAAGTGCTAAACCGGTCTGCTTGTTAGCGTCAATTTCATCCCCAAGACTGTTAATGACCTTACTATATTTATCATAATTAACAGTATCAATAAATTCACTGTAAGAACTGTCGTTAACCGCTCGTGCTATTAATTCATAATCTCTTGGCTCGTGGGCCTTAACGCTCAAGGTAGGGTTGAAAGGATTAGTTTCAATTTCTTCCAATGATTTCAGCATAATATCATTATCGGCGTTTTCTATCTTAAAATCCTCCAACGCTTTTTCCTTGGAAATATATTCAACAGAAGCTACTTCTTGATATTTACCAAAATCTTCTTTAGCCAGCAAAACATCTTGCTCTGTCGTCTCTGGTTTAAAGTAGACAGAAATACTGACTCGGTCCTTGATGTCATTTAAAAGCAAATTATCAGAAAT
Source organism: uncultured Bdellovibrionales bacterium (assembly GCA_964643985.1). Classification (GTDB taxonomy): domain Bacteria; phylum Patescibacteriota; class Minisyncoccia; order Moranbacterales; family DUUL01; genus UBA2773. The sequence continues at coordinate 9,320 of CAZXUS010000021.1, forward strand.
CACTACCGCAAATTGAATATTAATGATAAACAATGTCACCGTAATAATACTAATAGTCGCCACTGAAAGCCAACCATTTCGATAAAAATTTTTGAATCCAGTTTTTAATGTTCGTGGAAAATTTAATCGCATCTTTTATTTTTAAAAATTATTTCTATTTTTCGTCTAAATCATATTTACCATTATTTTTATCACTAATGATTTTACCGTCTTTCAAGACGATAACTCTTTTATTCAAACGATCAATCGCTTCTCGATCATGAGTTGCCAAAACTACCGTAGTTCCATATTTATTTATTTTCAGCAAAGATTCTAAAACTTCCCAACCAGATTCTGGATCAAGATTCCCTGTTGGTTCATCGGCAATCAAAACTTTTGGCTTATTAATCAAGGCTCTAGCAATTGCAACTCGTTGCTGTTCTCCACCCGAAAGCTCGTGTGGATATTTATCTTCTAAGCCCTCCAAACCAATAATTTCCAAAACTTTTGGCACATCTTCGGCTATTTCTGCATCGGTTTTTCCGGCTACTTCCATCGCAAAAGCCACATTTTCAAAAACATTTTTCTTGGGCAAAAGTTTAAAATCTTGAAAAACTACTCCTACATCTCGACGATGTTGAAAAATTTGCTTCTTTTTATATTCAACAATATCATCTTCATCAAATATAATTTCCCCTGAAGTTGGTCGCTCTTCAGCGTGAAGAATTTTGATCAAAGTAGATTTACCCGCCCCAGAAGCGCCGATAATAGAAACAAATTCTTTATCTTCAATTCTAAAACTAACATTTTCCAAAGCCGGAGAATCTCCTAAATAAATTTTTGATACATTTTTACATTCGATCATTATATGAATTAATTAATATTTATTTTAAGTTTACCCTAATTAATTTCGAATTTTGAATTTCAAATTTTAATTCAATTTTAAATTATTTAATTCTTTAATTATAGAAGCTTCGTTTGCATTCATTAAAACATTTAAGAATTTGATCATTGTTTCGAAATTCAGTCATTCGTTCTTGAATCAAAATTCGAAATTTATAATGCCCTTTGGGTGCAAAATTCGAAATTATAAATCGTTCTTTCCTCCAAATACCTAAATCATAGGAATGAACACCCGATGACTGATTATTCACCCCGTTAAATTGCGTAGCACTATTTAACTAGGGCTATTTACTAATAACAAAACTCTATTACAAACTATTACCTCTAGAAAACCCCCTAAGATAACTTTCCACAAACTCATCCAAATCCCCATTCATAACCCCTTCAACATCTGAAACTTCAAAATTAGTCCGATGGTCTTTAACCAACTTATAAGGATGAAAAACATAAGACCTAATTTGGTTTCCCCATTCGGCTGATTTATATTCACCTTTTATTTCCTGTTCTTTCGCTTTTTGTTGTTGCTCGAAATATTCATACAAGCGAGCTTTTAAAACTTTCATTGCCGCTTCTTTGTTTTTTAACTGCGACCGCTCGTCTTGACACGTGACGACCGTATTAGTCGGCAAATAAGTAATTCGAACTGCTGAATCAGTGGTATTAACCGACTGCCCTCCGGCCCCAGAAGAACGAAAAGTATCAATCCTTAAGTCGCTAGAATTAATTTCAATCTCACTATTTTTATCAAGAACTGGCCAAATTTCAACCGAAGCAAAAGAGGTTTGTCTCAAAGCATCGGCATTAAAAGGCGATTGTCGCACCAACCGATGCACTCCTTTTTCACTTTTTAAATTACCGTAGGCCATTTCCCCACTAATTTCCAAAATAACATTTTTAATTCCAGCCTCGCCCCCTTCGGTTTTATTCAAAATTTTCGTTTTCCAATTTCGTTTTTCACAAAAACGCAAATACATTCGCAATAACATTTCCGCCCAATCTTGCGCATCATCTCCACCAGCCCCAGAATGAATTTCCAAAATTACATCACTTTGGTCATACTTCCCATTAAAAAAAGTTTTCATTTCAAAATTGGCCAATCTTTTTTTAACACTTTTGAATTCACCTTCAATCATCTCAGCTGAATCCAAATCATCCTCCTCGAATTCGCCTAAGCAATCTTCGATATCAGTTAAATCTTTTTCAATCAATTTCCAATCTTCAATTTCTTTTTTTAAAGCTTCTAGGCACTTCGTTAATTTTCCCGCTTCTTGATGATTATCCCAAAAATCGGGCTCGCTTGCTCGCTTTTCAATTTTTATTATTTCTTTCTTCTTTTCTTCCCAGTCAAAGACAGTCGTTCAGCTGAACGAATTTAGTTTTTATTTCTAATAAATCTTTTTTAATTTCTTCTAGTTTCATATAAACATTATATATTAAAAATATGATTTTGAATAGATTTTGAAAAATTTGGTTTTATTTTTACAATAAAATAGTCATAAAATAAGCCTCAAAAATCCAATCTCTTGATTTTTTAAGTAATTATAGAGATAATGAAATTATCGTATTAGGCCGAAATAGCTCCAAATGGTAGAGCAATGCATTCGTAACGCATAGGTTGCGAGTTCGATTCTCGCTTTCGGCTCAATGAAATTGAGATGAAATGAGAATTGAAAGACGGAGGCGCTAGATTCCGAGCCAGCGAGGAATTAAAGAAAGTGCGCCGAGTCCGGGGAGGAAGCACTTAATGAATACAAGTTCACCCGAACGAAGTATAAATTTAGTGACTTGACCCCGATTCTCGCTTTCAGCTCAAAATTAAAATAACTTTAATTCTTATTAAAGCAGAAGAACCAATCAAATAATTCTTCCTGAACTTAAAAAACAAAAAATAAACTTTATATTTCATTTAAAATAAATTTATGTTTAAAAGGTTAGTTAAATTCGCTAAAATCTATAAAAGATTTAACTCCCCAAAGTCTTTTGATGCATTGAATATTTTTAGTTTCAAAAATAAGATTTATTTACTTGGTAAAAATCTTAATAAACTAGAAACAATTGAGCTAAACAGTAAAGAAAAAAAAGAGCTATCCTGCCCGTTTTTTGGAAAAACTAAAAACTGGAAAAATTTAAAAATTTCAAATTCCACTAAAAATCAATTAAACCTAAGTGTCACGACCGGACCTCTTTGGAACAAAAAAAATCATAATTATTCTTCGTCTGATTTAATAAACTGGCATAAAACATCTTTTAATAAAAATATTTTTGAATCAATTTATTTCATTAAAGAATATACCAACAATAAAGACAAAATAGCTTATTTTAATAATAATAGTGAAATTTTTTATTGGAGAATTAAGAATGATTTAATCGAAGAGAGAAAGAGAGAAACCGATTTAAATTTCAAAAAAACAACCAGAGAAAAAATTGATATCGCAAGTTCATTTTCAAAAAAAGGTTTTATTTTTTTATTTTATTATGTCTATGATTACAATAAAAAAATTAGCTTAAAATTAGCTATTATGAATGAGGATAATCCATCGGAAATGCTCTATTCTAAAAAAAATCCAGTATTTCAGTTAAATTTTTCTGATTATCCGTTGGGAATTATAGAAACTAAAGAAGGCTATGAATTTTATTGGAAAAACAAAAAAGGAGAAATCTACTCCATCTATTTTTCCAGTAAAGAATATGAATATACGCTGAATCAATGTTATAAAATCCAAAAAAATGAAAAAGCTTCTCAAAAAGATATCGCTTTAAATAAAAATAAAAAAAACCCGATCATTGAACCCAGAGAAAATATTTCCTGGGAAACTAATGGAACCTTCAATCCAGCTGCAATCTATTTAGATAATAAAGTTCATTTAATTTACCGAGCGATTGGAAGAGATAATATGTCAGTTTTTGGACATGCCGTTAGTAAAGATGGAATAAATTTTTTGAACAGAAACAAAAAACCAGTTTACACTCCCAAGCAATCCTTTGAATTTACAAAACAAAATGAACAAAAACCATCCCTTCGCTATCCATATATGTCAGGCGGAGGATGGGGAGGATGGGGAGGATGCGAAGACCCTAGATTATCGGCTATTGATGATCGAATCTTTATGACATACACCGCCTTTAACGGCAAAGATGCCCCCGGAGTAGCAATCACATCTATCAAAAAAGATGATTTTCTAAATAGAAAATGGAATTGGGACAAAGCCCACTTAATTAGCGAACCTGGAAAAATTCAAAAAAACTGGTCAGTATTCCCTGAAAAAATTAACAATAAATATGCTATTATTCATAGTATTTCACCCGATATATTGATTGATTATTTTGATGAATTAGATTCCGAAAAAGTTATTATCAAAAGTCATTACTCGAAAGAAGCCAACAACTTAAAATGGGAAAGTTACCTAAGAGGTGTGGCTTCTCCACCAATAAAAACCGCTAAAGGCTGGATACTTTTTTATCATGCTATGGATCGTAAAAATCCAGATTTATACAAAGCCGGTGTAATGCTTTTAGATCTCGATGATCCCACAAAAATAATTGGGCGTTCAAGTAAACCTATCCTAGAACCATGTGAATTTTATGAAAATAATGGAAAATTTGGGGTAATTTATATTTGTGGCTCTATTCTAAAAAATGACAACGTTTATATTTATTACGGCGGAGCTGACAAAGTAAGTTGCGTAGCGACGGTTAAATTAGATGATATTTTAGAATGTTTACTTCCAGAAAAAAAACAAAAAATTAAAAAAATATTAATTAAATAAAAAATAATGAATCCTAAAAGATATTATCACAACCCAATTATTATGCCCTCCGAATTAAACAGTTGGGAAATGGACGCGACTTTCAATGGTTGCCCCATAAAAGAAAAAAATAAAATCCATATTTTTTATAGAGCAATTTCAAACTTGCAAGATATTAATTCAAAAAAAATAAACCTCTCCACCATTGGACATGCTATTAGCGATGATGGTTTAAATTACAAGAATAGAGAGTTATTAATAAAACCAGAATTTGACTGGGAACAATATGGTTGTGAAGATCCGCGTGTCACAAAAATTGATGATACTTATTATATTTTTTATACCGCTCTATCGAAATTTCCCTTTGAACCAAGTGGCATAAAAATTGGGTTAGCAAAAACAAAAGACTTTAAAAAGATCGAAAAGCATTTAGTGACAAATTTCAATTCCAAGGCAATGGCCCTTTTTCCTGAAAAAATAAATGGAAAAATTTGCGCCATTTTATCCTCCGATACAGATAAACCACCCACAAAAATTGGATTAGCTTTTTTTGAAAAAGAAACCGATATTTATTCTGATGACTATTGGACTAAGTGGTACAAATCAATAGACAATAACAAATTAGATTTAGAATTAAAAAAGAATGATCACTTCGAAGTTGGCGCACCTCCCGTCAAAACCAAAGAAGGCTGGCTTTTAATTTATTCATATATAAAAAATTATTTCGACCCCAGCAAAAAAACAGTCTTTGAGATAAGAGCCGCTTTATTGGATATCAAAAATCCATTTAAAATAATCGGTTACAGTAAAACACCTTTATTAATTCCAGAAAAAGAATACGAGATTTATGGAAAAATTCCCGAAATAGTTTTTCCTTCCGGTGCCTATGTAGAAAATGATCAATTGCACGTTTTTTACGGAGGAGCAGATACTGTTTGTTGTGGAGTAGAATATAGTTTAAGTGAAGTGCTAAGTAATATTTTAGAAGAAAAAATATCCGCTCGTTTGCTCAAACGACACAAAAATAATCCAATTTTAAAACCAATCGAAAACAATAGTTGGGAAAATCGGTCCGTTTTAAATCCAGGAGCAATCTACGAAAACGGCAAAGTACATCTTCTATATCGGGCGGAATCTCTCAATAAAATCTCAGTACTCGGCTACGCCTCTCTACTTAACGGTCTTGACGTCGATGAAAGATTAAACACTCCAGTTTACATTCCACGCGAAACCTTCGAATTCAACAACAAAGGAGAATTTTATGGTTGCGAAGATCCCAGATTAATAAGAATAGAAGATCAAATCTATATGTTCTACACCGCTTTCAACGGAATCGACGTTCCAAAAGTCGCTTTCTCTTGGATTAGTAGAAATAACTTTATCGAAAAAAAATGGGATTGGTCAGAACCAAAATTATTAACAGGCAATAAATACTCAGATAAAGACGCCTGCATATTTCCAGAAAAATTTAATGATAAATTTCTGTTAATTCATCGCTCCAATGACTACGGAATAGACATTCAATACATTGATAATCTTGATGATTCTTCAGAATTAATTTGCAATGAAAACAATTGGATAATCCCAAGAAAAAATAGATGGGATAGTGTTAAAATTGGTCTAAACGGTCCTCCTATTAAAACCAAATCAGGCTGGCTACTTTTTTATCATGGTATTTCTGAAGATGATCGTTCTTATCGATTAGGGATGATTTTATGCGATTTGATAGATCCTACGAAAATTCTTGCCAGAAGTGATGAACCAATTTTTGAGCCAGAAGAAGCCTATGAAAAAAAAGGTAATATTTCCAATGTCGTTTTTTCCAATGGACACGTAGTTATTGACGAAACTGTTTTTATTTATTATGGTGGTGGAGACAAAGTAATCGGGGTTGCAACTGCAAAAATCAGCGACTTATTAAACGAACTTAAAAAGTCGATTCCAAAAGAAAATTAACTAAAAACTCCTCCTCTGTCATTCCCGCGGAGGCCTGCCTCGGCGTAGCACTAGCGAAGACGGGCGGGAATCCAACAGCCCTATTGTCATTCCCGCGAAGGCGGGAATCCAGCTCATTAATTTTGAACTTCAAACTTCAAATTTTGCTTACCCATCTCGTATCACTTACCGAGACAGAGGACCCGAGAGTTTTTTCTAAAATAAAGATCAGGGGAGTCGCGTTCCTCTCCCTTTTTTAAAGGAGAACTAAGGGGATTTTAAAAATCTTTTTCCTCCCCCTTTTCCAAAGGGGGACCGAGGGGGTTTTTCCTCCTTTCTCTCCCCAATGTCCCAAGAATAAACTCCAACAAAAATCTAGCTCAAAAGAACAAAGTGTCAAAATATAAACAATTGAAAATTAAACCATTGAAAATTCATTGTAAATTGTAAATTTTAAAAAAATGTTTTTTTTAAACAAATCTCCAACCACCAAAGAACTCACTAAAACTCTTTTAAGAAAAATTAAATACCCCAAATTAATTCTTCTAATTTTATCAGTTTTTATTGGCTATTTAATTTATAAAGACGGCAACAATTTTCACTTCCACCGAATTCTAGACCACCTCGGTTATTTCGGCACTTTTATCGCTGGTTTTTTCTTTGTTTATGGCTTCACCACCGGCTCTTCAATCGCCATCCTATTAATTCTCTCTCCGATGCAAAATTTTTGGCTAGCCAGTTTATCAGCCCTAGCCGGATCGATAATCGGTAATCTTTTTGTTTTTAGATTTATGCGAATTTCCGTTTTAGGAGAGCTAGACGACCTTTCTCGAAATAAACTTTTGAAAATAACTATCGAAAAACTAGAAAAATACACACCCCATTTTGTCCGAAGCTACATTCTTCCCGCCTTCGCTGGCTTCATCGCCGCCACCCCCTTGCCTGATGAATTAGCTGTTGCTCTGGTTTCCTGGTCCAAAGACATTTCCATTGCCACTTTTGCCACTTTTGCCTTCGCCATAAACTTCTTCGGCATCTTCATAATAATCTGGCTCGGAAAAATT